>JANMEI010000759.1:0-1744 GCA_031376865.1 Acidimicrobiia bacterium
TGCGCCAACTGCGCCAACGATCCTTAGCCGTACTTCGCAAAGAAATTGAACCAACCACCACCGATGCCCTGGCCCGGTTCCTTCCTGATTGGCAAGGCGTGGGCCCAGCCGCGATCAATGGCGGAGTCGACCGACTCTTCGAGATTGTCAGTCAACTGCAAGGCGTCCCGATACCGGCCAGTGTGTTGGAACGTGATGTGCTGCCAGCTCGGCTGGGCCGGTACTCAGGACGGTGGCTAGATGAGTTGCTGTCAGCAGGCGAGATCGTGTGGACTGGAGAAGGATCACTCGGCCGCGATGACGGCAAGGTGTGTTTGTATCTGCGTGACCAAGCCCGCAGCCTGGTTGATCTTCCTGACCCGGCTCCTTTCCAATCAGATGAGCACATACGACTTCGAGAAACGTTGGGGCAACGAGGAGCGTGCTTCTTTCGAGAATTGCAGGGCAGCAATGATCTAGCCACCCTTGATGCACTGTGGGACCTGGTGTGGAACGGTGAAGTCACTAACGATTCCTTCGCAGCGTTGCGCGCGTTGACTCCAGGAAAGCGAGCAGCTTCTAGTGGTGCAGGTACCACGATGCGTCGTGGCCGGCCTCGCATGTCGTCGTTGACCGTGTTGGGGCCACCCAAGGGGCAGGGGCGGTGGTCGTTGGTTGCGCGAGAACTTGCCATGGGCGAGTTTGCGCCGCCTCTCGATACCAAAGCCGCAGTACGAGCCAGTGCCCGCCAAGTGGGTACAGAGCGTTTGCACGCAAAAGCAGCAGCGCTCTTAGAACGCCATGGCGTGTTGACACGCGAAGCAATTCGAGGCGAAGGCATCACCGGTGGTTTTGCCGGTCTGTATCCCGTGTTGAAAGCAATGGAAGAAGCTGGCACCGTTCGACGCGGCTATTTCGTTACCGGGCTTGGTGGTGCCCAGTTCGCCGTGCCTGGTGCAGTGGATCGGTTGCGGGCCTTTCGCGAAACACCACAACAACCGGACGTGGTTGTGCTCGCAGCAACGGACCCAGCCAACGCCTACGGCATTGCCCTGCCCTGGCCGGTCAAAGGTCCGCAGCGAGCTGCAGGGGCATACGTGATCTTGGTTGACGGGTTGCCAAGCGCCTACATCGAAAAAGGCGGACGAAGCCTGGTAGCGCTACAAGCGTTCGACGGATCCTGGGAAACCCATGTTATTCGTGCACTTACTGCATTGGTTGGTCCGGAAGAAAGCCGCACTGCCCGATTCCGCAAGCTGGTATTTGAGAACTTCCCTGACGAACTGAAGGGCCTGATGGTCGACGCAGGATTTGTGCCAACCCCCAAAGGCCTCGCGAAGTATGCCTGAGGGCGACACCATCTTTCGAACGGCTGCCAGCATCCGCAAGTGGATCGGCGATCGAAACATCACGGCTGCTCGAAGCTCGCTTCGCGGACTGGGAATCGATCGTGTGGTGGGCCGAACCCTCACTCGTGTCGAGCCCGTCGGCAAGCATTTGCTGATGCAGTTCGACGGTGCTGAAGCAACGGATCCGTCGCTATTGCTACGTACACACATGATGATGAGCGGTTCATGGCACGTCTATGCAGTAGGCGCCGTGTGGCAACGGCCCGAACGACAAGCAAAAGTCGTTCGGGCTGCAAGCGCCCGACTGGCAGTCTGTTTCAATGCTCCGGTAGTTGAGCTGACTCTCGAGTCAGTCGAAACGGCACTGGGTGTTGCACACCTTGGGCCCGACATTTTGCTTGACCCATTCGACGTGG
>JANMEI010000768.1:0-9754 GCA_031376865.1 Acidimicrobiia bacterium
CCCTTTTCCAGTGCCCAAATCAACATTGCTGAAACGAGCCCGCCGTCTTGCCCTTTTTCGTGAATGAACTTGTCAGTGGCTCGAGCCAGGATGATGTCCTTCGAGATGCCATCAACTTCGTTCGGCAGCCGTTCTCGTTTAAACATGTGCGTGTCGATTTCGGTTTCCCACGCACGGAACCGAGGGCAGGCCCGGGTGCAACTGGTGCAACCCTTCTCGCCGTGCCCACACCCTCCCGGACCATCTTCAGCCTCAAGGTGATAGGGCTTGTAGATGCCGAGCGTGTCGTCGTAACCCAGCACGTCATGCGGACAGGCCAACACGCAACCGGCGCATCCCGTGCACAATCCGCTGGTAATGACTTCGTCCCACAGGTGCGCCCAGTGTGCTTTGTCTGCCTTCACCGTGGTTGGGGGTGCTTCTTCAACGATGCTCATGTAACGAACGTAGTAGATGTGAGACGATCTCGATGTGCCAGAGCTGGTCGAAGTCGAGACGTACCGGCGCGAAGCCGAGCGAATGTTGCACCGAAAGGTGTCGTCGGTAGTGGCTGATGACGGGTGGTTTCTCAAGGAAGCAACCTCGCCGGAAGCGTTGACTGACTGTCTCGTGGGCGAAACGTTTTCAACTGCGCGACGAATCGGAAAACTGTTGTTACTTGACGTTCACGATTCCGAACACGTTCTTGGGTTGAGATTCGGTATGACTGGTCGGTTGGTTGTCGATGGGGGTGCGGTCATTCAAGAGTTGCTGTACTCTTCGCACCGCCAAGATCCGAAGTTTGTTCGGTTCGCGATCAACTTTGTTGATGGGGGACGTGCCGAGATATCTGACCCGCGCCGACTCGGTGGCGTTGCCCTTGATCCGTCTGTCAAAGATTTAGGACCCGACGCCGCCGATCTCAGTTTGGCGCAACTGCGCGCTGCGCTGCACGGCAGCCAGTCGCCACTGAAAGCACGACTGATGGATCAGTCACGGATCGCAGGCGTCGGTAATCTCATTGCAGACGAAACGCTGTGGAAAGCGAAGCTGTCACCCGTTCAACTTGCTGGCACGTTGTCTGCTGCACAATCAAAGCGCCTTCATCACACGCTGGTTGACACCATTGCTGAGCTGCAGGAGCGCGGTGGATCCCACATGGGTGACCTGATGTCGTCTCGGAACCGCGACGGCGTGTGCCCTCGATGCGGAACGGCATTGAGTCGTGAACAGGTTGGTGGCCGCACGTCGTATTGGTGTCCGGCGGAACAAGTGCAATGATGAGTGATGCAATTCCGACGGATCATTTCAGTAGCGCTGTGTGGCACCAGTGCGACCTTGGCGGCGTGCACCGCATCTTCACGCGAAGACGTCAGCCCGACCCGAGTGGAGTCAACGCTCTCGCTGACAGAGATGTCGGCTGCCAACACGTCGACCGTTGACACCCTGGCAGCTCCAGCCAGCTCGGCAGTTGCATCCACCTCGCTTGTTCCCACAAGTCGCGTTGGTCGGACAACTTCAGTGGGCTTGACTGCCACCGAGTGCGTCGTCCCCGGTCCCTTGACGGCTGATGAAAGTCAGATCACCTTCGTCAGTGGAGGACGGGTACTAGCTGTCCCAGGAAACCTCACCCGACCCGCTGCCTCTGATACTCCTACGTGTCTTTATGAATTGCAACCTGCTGGGATCAAGCAACTGGATTGGAGCCCCGATGGAAGCGCGCTGCTCCTGGGATCCGACCAGGTTGCGCGTGGAACCAAGTTGTCAGCCAGCGGGTACCTGCCGACTAACCCCGATGTGAAGTGGTCGGGGCCAAACGGGAAGTCTTTGTTGGCTACTACCGCAAAGGGTGAATTAGTCAAGCGAAACTCGACAACGGGTGCTCGGACCGATATCTCGTTCCTGCCGAAGCACCAAAGCTCGGTGTATCACCCCGCAGGTAAGGCAATCATTTCTATCGGCGAGTTTCGTGATTCGGACTACGAACCCGATGCTCGCGCTGCAGCTGAAGGATCCCCACAAATTGGGGTGTTCCTCGCGACAAACACCGGGAGTGAACCCCGGCTTCTGATCAGCGACGACTCCGATGCGGCCCTTTCAGAAGTGGCGTTTTCGGGCAGCGGCAGGAATCTGTACTTCATTGCCCAACATGTCGACAAGTTTCATCTGCATAGATACGAAACGAATGTGGGAGGGCTGTTCGAAGAGGTGACGTCAACGACTGTCATTTCCAATCTGGTAGCCAGTGAAGTGGACGAGTCAGTAGCAGTGCAAGTGGGGGCGTGCGACGCCAACACACCTCCCGACCTGAAGGTCTGGACCGGCCCTGAATCGAGCCAAATCGAGTTCCAATCCCTTCGAGATGTGGTGCCGCAGGTCCCCGACGGCGCGCTTTTCCCGGTGGGTTGGTTGCCCGGCAAACGGTTGGTGGTTATTGCTCGGACGGGGTGCACTGGTCCGGGGAACTTGAGCGTGGTGGATATCACCGCAGGTACGGTGCAAATCATTGCCAACAATGTCTCGATGGCGGCGACGCGAACCAGGCATGTCATTCCGGAGGAACTGGCGATTCCTCTCAACGATGAAGTCGAGGCCTGATAGGCCACCTCCTCGGCCGGTCGGCCGAATTCATCTACACCGAACACTGAACTTCGCGTTGTCCACGAGCGTTCGTGGCGCCACTTCCCGGTGATGAAGCGCGAATGCTCAGTCCAAGATTCCAAACCTGAGTTTGTGCTCGGTTTTGTCCACCTTCTAGGCTGTGGCCATGCCGATGACGCTCGACTACTCGACCGAAGATGAAGCCTTTCGCACGGAAATTCGTGCCTGGCTGACCGCCAACCTGCCCGAAGGGTGGACCGACGAGAACTTCGAGATGACCCCCGACGCTCGAAAAAAGTTCAACGAGGAATGGCCGGCAAAGCTGTACGGCGGTGGTTGGATCTGCGCTTCGTGGCCACAAGAGTACGGCGGTAAAGGGCTGACGACCATGCAGAATGTCGTCTTGACCGAGGAGTTCGCCTCGCACAAGGCACCATTGCGCGCTGACTTCTTTGGTGACACCCTCGTTGGGCCAACCATCTTGCAATACGGCACCGAAGAACAAAAGAAGCACTTCCTCCCGCAAATCCAGAAGGGCCAAGTCCGTTGGTGCCAAGGTTTTTCTGAGCCCAACTCCGGTTCTGACCTTGCCAGCTTGAAGTGCTCCGCCGTGCTCGACGGTGACGAATGGGTTATCAACGGACAAAAGGTGTGGACCACCGGCGCTCAGCATGCGGACTATGTGTTCCTCCTGGCCCGCACAGATCCAGACGCACCAAAGCACAAGGGCATCTCGTATCTGCTCGTGCCAATGCGTCAGCCCGGTGTTGAAGTTCGGCCGATCGTGCAGCCCGACGGTACCGCCGAGTTCAACGAAGTGTTTTTCGACAACGCCAAGTGTCCAAAAGACAATGTGGTTGGCGGTGTCAACAACGGATGGGTGATCGCCAATGCGACGTTGTCGCACGAGCGCGGCTCGAGCGCGACCACGAGCTTTCGCCGTTTCGAAGACGAGTACCTGTTGATGGTCGATATGGCCACCCAAAACGGGGCGATCAACCAGCCCCACATTCGTCAGGGCCTCATGAAGTACTACTCCAAGATTCAAATCCTCCGCATTCAAGGATTGCGTTCGTTGTCGACCAACTTGATGGGCAAGAAGGACTTCGGCCTCATCGCATTCGGTGCTGCCAACAAAATGTTCTGGTCAGAGATGCATCGCGACGCAATGGAGCTAGCGCTCGACATTGCGGGCGCGTCTTCGATGCTGGTCGATACCGGTCATCCAGCCAATACGTGGCCAGGCAACCAGCGTCTCAAGCGTCGTGATGGCTATCCCGTTAGCCCGATGATGTCGACGTTCTTCTTCTCTCGTTCCGAAACCATCTGGGGTGGGGCTGCGGAAATTCAGCGCAACATTGTCGGCGAACGCGTGCTTGGTCTTCCGAAGGAACCGAAAGCACCAGGCGAATAGGTCTACAGGACCGGTAACTCGTCAACGGGAAACGGTGTGTTCATGAGGGACCGCACCGGCTCGATGATGGTGGGTGGGTGATGAGCGGTGGCAGTGACGGCAAAGCCATCGCCCGACCCGCCGATGAGCACTTCAACAGGGGTGGAGGGCGCTTTGAGTTCGGCACGCCACGAGTTCCCTGTAGTCGGAACAATTTGCACTGCGCGCTTACGAGCGCGAGACGATGATGCATCCCAAGAGTGCGCCGGCTCCAAGGAACCAAGTAGCGAAATCGACGGATCGGCTGTCGTGGCAAGCCGAGGAATCCAGATAGTTGCTGGATCGCTCGGAATCGTTTTTGAGTCTGCGAGGTTCATGAGTTCTTCGTGCCCGAAGGTGCGGCTATGGAACTGCATGGTGGCAACCACCAACGGTTCGTGAACTGCGATGAGTGTGAGGCCATTGTCCCGAAGTTGAGCGCAATTTGGTGCGTCGACGGTGCTTCCTGCCCCGCTGCCCCAGCCAAGGACATCCCACCACACTCGTTCGGTGGTGACGTGGCTGGCGATAAGGAGCCATTCCCCGGGCTCGACCCATTCGACTGAATGTCCAACTGACGACGCCTGTGCATGCGCAGACAGCCAGAGGGTAGCGCCACCACGCTGTGCCACGGGAGTTGCACCTGAGGCAAGCGAAGGAGTTTTAATAAGTGTAAATACGGTTCCCCAGTCGAGTATTCGTGGAGTGCTGAACAGCCCAATTGCTGCATCAGTAGCGGTGAGCCTCGGTCGCTGCAGGTCGGCACCGTCGGATGTGCTGAATGTTACCTTTCGGGGCCGGGTACCACTCGTGACGGTAAAGCCCGTTGTCGAATCGGGAAGTGGAGAAGGAGTGTCGGGCCACCCGACGGCGCGCACGATAACGCCTTAGTGGGGGTCGGCTTGAGGTGCGGTAGGCCAACCGCCATGGCGAAGTCGAATGGCATTGGCGTGCGCCGGGAAACCTTCGTGGTCTGCGAGCGCAGTAATCGTTGGCCCTAGTTTGCGGAGCGCTGCATCGTTTGCTTGACCAATCGCCGAACGTTTTAAAAATGCCTCGACCGTGACACCGCTCGATACCGCAGCAAATCCGCTGGTCGGAAGCGATGCAGGAGGCCCGAGGGCAAAGTTCCCTGCACTGAACGGAGTGTGCTGGCCCAGCAGGATTTCTGCCGCGTTATGGACGAGCGCGAGTAGTTCTTCAGGGTTGGCAGTGGCAATCTGCAAGTGCTCGGCCGCAAACGCATTTGCCACGTCGGCAGCTTCGGTGGTGTCAGAAACGGTGACGCACCCTCCGTTTATGCCCAGCGACGATTCGGCTGCAGCGCGACGCACCGGTGGGAGCACTGCAAGTTGGCGGGCAAGTTCGTGTTGAATGAGGGGAAGGTTGGTAGTGCCAATAAGTACAAGCACAACGGTTGAGTCGGTGCCGTGTTCGGCTTCGATCAGCAGATCTGCAGCCAGCAACGCGGGGTCTGAAAACTGATCGGCAATGATCATCGATTCCGTAGGGCCAAACAGCATCATTGTGACGCAGCCGAATCGTTGCACTTCAATCTGTGCACATACAACTGCAGGCGAGCCTGGTCCCAGAACTTTTCGTACCTGTGGGATCGTTTCGGTGCCAAACGCAACTGCAGCCACGCCGGCTGGCCCGTTAACTCGAAAGATGTCGTGAATGCCTAAGCGCTGACAAACCAGCAGCGTGGCAGCATCGACCGCCCCATCGGAGGTGCCCGGCACCGGTGGCGTGATGACTACCAGCGAAGGAACTCCAGCAACGGTGGCTGGCACCCCCAATTGGGCCATAACGCTTGGGTAACTGGCTTTGCCGCTCGGGCAAAACAATCCGGCCGAGCTGATGGGTGACGTTTGCTCGCCCACCCACAAACCCGGGTCAAGTTCGAACCGCCAGCTTCCAGCAACCCGAGCCATTACCTGCTCGTTAAATCGGCGGATATGGTCGATCGCGTCGTCAACGGCCACCACAAGTTCGGGCTCCAGCGATGCGATTGCCCGGTCGACTTCGGTCTCGGTCACGCGTAGTTGATGTGGTGCTAGATCGATGTGGTCGAAGTCTCGCAACGCCCGACAAACGGCTTCGTCGCCATTTTCTTGCACATCTTCGATGATTCGAGAAATTGCGATCCGAAGATCGGGATTAAAGATGTCGGCCGTGCCGCGTTGCAGCAACGCTGCCCGCTCCGGCGCGGTCATCTTGGCCCAGTGTTGTACTCGCATCACGATGATCCAAACTACGACATCTCCTGGGGCTGTGGAGCATGGACCCGAGATAGACGCAGTGATCGCCGTACACTCATGGCCATGCTCGATGACAAGGACTTCGATTCGATCCGCGATACGGGTGATCGCTCGCACTCCCTCGACTTACTACAGGCCATGCAAAACCCTGGGCTCCCGGACGAGGTGGCTCATCAAGTGGTACGTACACTGATTGATCTCGACGACCCCCGCTGTCTGTTGACGCTGCGGGTGATCGCCGAGGATTTGGGTGCCAACGCTGCGGTGCGATCCCGAGCGCTGTCAGTCTTATGCGAATCGATGGCCCATCCAACAGGCGACGATCTGCGGCAGTGGTGGAATAGCGGTGATGAAGCTTTGATGTCTGCCGCGGTCCCACTGATGGATCGTTCCGAGGCCGACATTTTGACTGCGGTCCTTGAAGATCCGGATCATTCGCGTTTGGCCGATGCTCTCTTTGCGATTGCGTTCGGATTTCAAGAACCCATTTGGCAGCTACGAAAGGTTCGTTACCTCACCCACCCCGATTCTGCCGTTCGAGCCGCAGCTGCTCGCTGTGTGTTTTGGGACGAGCCGCTGATAGCCGAAGCCACTCTGGTCTCGCTCTTGACCGACGACGATCCCGAGGTGGCCGCTCAAGCCGCGGCCTCGCTTGCGTACTATCCGTCCCGGAAGGTTGCGCTGGCGTTGTCGACTGTCGGTTACCCCGAGTTGTTGCGCGAGTCGCAGTCGCCTGACCCCAGCGATGGTGTCCTAGATGCGTTTCGATGGGTGCTCACCGAAGAGCCCGATGTTGCGTTGCAGATGCGAGATTGGATGGGACCGGTGGCGCTCTTGCCTGGCCTCACCCTCGAGACCGCAGCCCTCGGTTCGCAAGTAGGAGCCCGCCTGCCGGTAGAAACCGAAGCAGCAGTGCGAATCGATTTACCACGTACGCCCTCGTTGGCCTGGAGCCCCGAGTGGCTGACTCGAATACAACACGTCGATGAGCCGCTTCAGACGTTGCTCACCGATTTGCGACTGCTCGATGCTGAGTCGGTCCCTGCTGCTCAACGCATGCAAGCCGCAGCCGCACTCTGTCGCCATGCCGATGCCAACCTGCGCGAAGTCGGAGCTCTGGTAGCTTCTCAACTCAATCTCGCTGAACCGCTTATGGAGTTGTTTGACGATCCGTGCATCGGGGTTCGCAAGTCTGCTGTTTACTACGCGCACGATCTTTCGATGAACGCGATGGTAGCGGAACGCGTGCTGGCGATGATCGAACGTGGCGAGGTGGCCTCTACCCGGGGAAGGGAGGCACTGCGGACATGGGTCCGTCACGTGGATCCAGTGCATGCGCATCGTCGACTGATCCGGTTTGCCAGAGATGATCAACGAGAATCGATTGTGGTTGGAGCGATCGAAGAGCTCGTGACTCATGAAGACTCGGCCGACGCGTTGCGTCGTTTGTCGGATTTGCTGCACCGCGAACCGTTGGTGACGTGGGCAGTACACGTGACATTGCTCGATGCGTATGCGCGCGTAGGAAATGATGCGGGAAACATCGATCATCTCCGTGTCGTTGACAACGTGTGGTTGGCAACGGCTATTGCCAAGCTCGACAACGCGAACGAACGTAAAAAATAGCGAAAAGCCCGCCCTCTTTCGAAGGACGGGCTCAACTCAGTTACTTCTTAGTAACTGCGCAACTCAGCATTAGTCCTTGCGGGTGCGACGCACGAACGTCGAACCGACCAAGATCATGCCGACTGCCAAGAACATCAGACGCCAAGTAGCAAAGCCCGTGAATGCGAGGTCTGCGCTGATCTGAGGTTCGACTGCGTAGCCAAACTCGATCTGTGCTTCGCCCGTTACAGGGACAACGACTTTGCCCAACACCTTGGTGGTGGCCTTGCCGTCTACGCCAATCGATACGACTCGAATGGTGTATTCGCCAGCTGGAATTCCTTCCAATCGGATGGTGCCGTCAGGGTTCACAGGAACGCGAGTGACCTTGCCACTCGGGTCAACCAGTTCAACAATTGCGGTGTTGATGCCAGGTTCGCCAGCAGCGGACTTGCCATCTTTGTTGGTGTCTTCGAACACTTTGACCACAAGTGCATTCGTCGGCTTTGCCGCAACGGTGGTTGGTGCTGCGGTTGGGGCCGGCGCAACAACAGCAGGCACTGTGGTTGGTGCCACGGTGGTTGGCACAGCGGTTGTTGGCACAGCGGTTGTTGGTGCCGGAGGCGCCGCCGTAAGTACTACTTCGCCGACCAAACCAGCATCGACGGTCAAGTTGCGCTCGCCTGGAAGTAGTAAGTACACGTCGGTCATGCCGGAAGGCATGGCATCGCTATCGGCTGCATCGTCGCCCTTGTCCAGGCTGGTCAAGCTTGCACCAGCTGGGAAGGTCGACTTCACGAATTGAACTTTGTAGCCCATTGAAGTGAGGTAGTCGAACAAGTACTTGCCGGTGTTGTCTGTTGTCGTTTCGGCAACAACAGCTCCAGCAACATCGATCAACTGAACCTTGACCCCAGGAACTCCGGGCTCGCCGGCATCTTGCTTGCCATCGCGGTTGTTGTCCAACCACACGTAGTTACCAAGGGCGGCTGGCTTGAACAAGCCAAAGTCCACGGTGACGTCAGATCGGTTGTCTGGGTTTGGATCGGTGAGGCCGGTGCCCTGTGGCTCTGCGGTCGGTTCGCCATTGCCCAAGGTGACAGGCTTTGAACGGATGACTGCGGTGCCAGGAACCTGCGTGCCGTTGTCGTCAGAGTCGGTAGGAGTTGACTCTGGGCTCGGAGTTGCATCGCCTTCGAATGGACCGGTAGCTGAGCCGTTCTTTCCAGTCGATGAGACGTAGCCGTCAGGAGCGCAGATTTCCACGATGTAGTCGCCAGCAACCAACTTGGTGAAGAGGTAGAGACCGTTTTCGTCGGTAATTGTTTCGCCCAAGACTTCATCGTCGGCGTTGCCGATGATGCCGTCGAGACCAGCTCCGTACGCTTTTACACATACGCCAGCAAGACCCTTTTCGCTTGGATCAATCTTTCCGTTGTTGTTTTCGTCAATCCACACGGTGTTGCCGAGTGAATGAGTTGGCAACGTCTGGAAGCCGAAGTCAACGGTGAGGTTCGAACGGAAGTCACGGTTGCCAAGTGGCGTTGCGTCAAGTTCGGATTCACCGGTTGGTTCGGTGTTGGATGGGCCAAGGGTGACCTTGCCTGAGCGGATGCCGCCGGGGTTAACCGAGCCAGCTGCCAATGGGGTGTCGAGGCCGTTGTCGTCACGATCAATGTCGGTGTTTGGGTCTGCCTTTTGAGCAGTTCCGGTTGAGGTGCCCTTGCCGAACAGCACGCCGTCTTTGGCGAAGTTGGCACGGTCAACAACAACGACGTAGTCGCCTGCATCGAGGTTGTCGAAACGGTAGAAACCAGAAGCGTCGGTCACGTCGGTTGCAACGGCAACACCGGTTGGGTTGCCAGCTGCATCGGCC
>JANMEI010000787.1:0-7059 GCA_031376865.1 Acidimicrobiia bacterium
CCTATGCGTTGTGCCGCTGCTTCGATGGTCAGCGGCGAAGACAGGGTGAACCCAGGCTCAGACATGACGAGGTTTTACCAACTTCAGCATCCAAAACGGGGTATTTGCGACACTGGGAATGCAGAAAGTTACCAATGTGACAAAAAAGTTGGTTCCCGAACGGGGGTTCATCCCAGTATCCTTGCATGGCTCATTAGTTCTGAGGTAAAGGCGCACCCTGTGTGCGTCCGAATCCAGAGAGTGAACAATCTGCATCTGCAGCTTCCCCTAAAGGAAAAACTCAAGTGGCCAAGGAACGTGTAGAGCGAGACGAGGAAGACCTAGTCCGTCTCTACCTCACAGACATCGGACAGTACCCCCTACTGACCAAAGATGACGAGGTTCGCCTTGCCCAAGCTATCGAAGAAGGCAAGAAGGCCGGCGACCAGCTGGAAAAAGCTGGCAAGGACATCACCGCGGCTAAAAAGCGCGAGTTCCGCAAGCTTTCCAAGGCTGGTGAAGATGCCGAACGCACCTTCGTGCAGTCCAACCTTCGTCTTGTCGTCTCGATCGCCAAGAAGTACCAGGCCTCCGGCTTGCCGCTGTTGGACCTGATCCAAGAAGGCAACCTCGGCCTCATGCACGCCGTCGAGAAGTTCGACTGGCGCAAAGGCTTCAAGTTCTCGACGTATGCCACCTGGTGGATTCGCCAGGCCATCACTCGAGGTATCGCCAACACCGGCCGCACCATCCGGCTCCCGGTTCATGCTGGCGACACGCTGGCTCGTCTGCAGAAGGCACGCGCCCGATTGGAACTGAAACTTGGCCGACCAGCCACGCTGTCTGAACTGTCTGCCGAAGTGGAAATGCCAGAAGACAAAGTGACCGAAGCTTTGCGTTTCGCCGCCGAGCCCCTGTCGTTGTCAGAGCCGTTGCGTGAAGATGGCGATGCCGAGTTGGGCGACGTCGTCGAAGATCGTTCTGCCGAGTCACCGCTCGAGGTTGCAGCCACGTCGCTGTTGCCACAAGAAATCGCCAAGTTGCTTGGTCCGCTGGATGAGCGCGAACGCGAAATTCTTCGTTTGCGTTTCGGCCTTGATCGTGGCGAGCCCCGCACATTGGAAGAGGTTGGCGAACACTTCAACCTCACCCGTGAGCGCATCCGTCAGATTGAGGCACGGGCAATGTCGAAGCTTCGTCACCCGTCCTCAGACACCGGCGCACGCGATCTCCTCGCTGTCTAGCCAACCATTGGCTTCATGAATGCACGGCCCCACTTCGGTGGGGCCTCTTTCATGTATGCAGAGGTTTTCGTAGGACACCTGCGAGATTATGTTGATCCAATGAATTCGATGGTTTTCCCTCAACACGTACGTACACGTACTTCCATCTCGGTGGCTGTCCTCGCTATTGCCAGTCTCAGTTTGGGGGTTGGGCCGTCTGCAGATGCGAAACCTGCCAAGAAGGCATTGCAATCCATCCGCATCGTCAACGGTCAAGGTTCCGTAACCATCTCGCCGTGTCCGGCAAAGTCCAAAAAAGGTATCTGCGCAAAGGGCGTGAAAGTTGCGGGCGGTGTAGCCAGTTTTGGGTCAGTCCAGGGCGACGTCAGCGTTGTGGTTCCGCCGGGTGTAACGATCAGTGTCACCACTGTTCAAGGTGACGTCACGATTGGCAGCATCGACAATCCCATCACGGTCATCACTGAACAAGGTTCGATCACCGCGACGGCGTTGCGGTCTCCAACGGTCTTGGCCAACACCACTCAAGGCGACGTCGAGTTGGCATTTGCGAAAGATCCGAGCACGGTCAATTCGATGACCGAATCCGGAGACATCACCATCACGTCGGCTGCGGTTGGCGCCGAAAGTAGTTTTCGGTTGAAGACCGTTCAAGGTGACATCACCGTGACACCCAAGGGGCAGGTGGCAACGTTCGAGGGTCGCACAACCCAAGGGTCCATCACCGCGACGTTGCCAGGCGGCCCCTACAACGTGACGGCGTCAACAGTTCAAGGCAAGGTTAACAACACGCTGGCAACTGCTGCTGATTCACCTCGGAACGTAATTGCGGTTATCGAAGCGCAAGGCGACGTCACCCTCAACTAGAAGCTGATTGTTTGACCGGGTATTCTTCGCAAGTGACTTTTTGTCACACCCCCTCCTCATACTGATGGGATGAGTCCAATGACCGCAACGCTGCTAACCGCAGACGAATACATCGCCACCGGTGACACGCGACCTCCACGGACCGAGCTCATCAACGGAGAGGTCATCGTGACGAACCCCACCATTCGGCATCAGGAGATCGTTCAACACATCCAATTTCATATCCGGCTGTGGACTCTTGCGGGCTCCAACCGGGGCCGAACGACGGCTCAAATCGACATGAAATTTGACGAACTCACCGTCCTCGCACCTGATGCATTCTGGATCTCTGAAGGTCGTTTACCGTCCGACGGAACGCACATCGACTTTGTCCCCGAGCTCGTGATTGAAGTTCGATCACCTTCCACGTGGAGATACGACACCACCATCAAATTCCGCAAGTATGAGACAGCGGGCGCTCAAGAAGTCTGGATGGTCGATACCGCGTCGAACACGGTCTTGGTTTACCGCAGGTCTTCACCTTCTTCGCCGGAATTTGACATCGCGCTTGAACTCGGCACCGGCGAGACCCTCACTACTCCCTTACTCGCTGGTTTCTCGCTCGATGTTGCCGAGTTGTTCAACCGCTAACGCAGTTTGACGTTGTCGCTGAGGTTCGTCTTTCAGGGCGAAGGACGCAACAGGTCTGGCGTTAACTCGCTGATCTTCGTGACGCCACAGAGTTGCATCGTGCGCTCCATGCCCTTCAGCAAATGTTCAATCACAAAGTCAACGCCTCGCTCGCCGCCAGCAGCGAGACCGTACAGGTACGGACGACCAATCGACACCGCCGCTGCACCCAGCGCACAGGCTTTCACGATGTCGCTGCCGCGCCGAATGCCACCGTCGATCATGATCTCGAGTCCGTCACCCACTGCGTCTTTGACCTTCGGAAGTAAGTCGATTGGCGCAGGCGCCGTGTCCAACTGACGGCCACCGTGGTTGGACAACAGAATGGTCTTCAAGCCTTCGCGTTGAGCTTGTTGCGCGTCGTCAACTCGCTGCACGCCTTTCAAGATGACGGGTAGGTCTGAAGCTGACCGGATCCAGTCGAGTTGCTCCCACGACAGGGCCTGATCGAATTGTTGATTGACGAAGTCCGACAACGTGACCGCAGTAGATCCGTTGATGTCGTTACGGTCAACCAAGTTGGCGAATGTGATTGGGTCGTTGCGAACAAGATCGATTGACCATGCCGGATGCCGTGCCCCATCGATAAAGGTTTCCAAGCCAATCTTGGGTGGGAGGCTAAACCCCCGACGAACATCGCGCTCTCGTCGTCCGAGCACTGCGGTGTCGACAGTGACCATCAGCGCCTCATAGCCGGCGGCCGCTGACCGACTAATAAGTTCTTTTACTAAACCGCGGTCTTTCCAGACGTACACTTGAAACCACAAAGGCGCTTTCGCAACGCCAGCTAGTTCTTCAATACTACGTGTACCTAGTGTTGAGAGCGCGTAGGGCAATCCGCGTTTACCGGCAGCGCGGGCAACCGCCAGTTCGCCTTCGGGATGCGCTATCCGGGTGAACCCGGTCGGTGCGAGCACAAGTGGCGCTGTTCGTGGTTTGCCTAGCAGTGTGGTGGAGAGATCGATACGGCTCACGTCTTTCAACACATGCGGATGAAGCCCCAACTCTCGAAACGCCTCGCTGTTGCGTCCGAGGGTGATCTCGCCTTCCGCGCCACCGTCGATGTAATCGAACACGCCACCAGGAAGGCGACGCTTGGCAATCTTGCGAAGATCGGCGATGTCGCCGGCCGACGCAAGTCGACGGACAACCGGGTCGGCTTCAAACTTGCGGAGTTGAACCACTGATCGCAATGAACGAACCATTCCCATCTCTTTACCGTAGTCCGCACGAGGCTGGCGCTCCAGTGCCGCCCAGGACCGGCTAGGTTGACCAATGGAGGTGTCCGGGTACCTGGTGGGCTCCACCGCCTTCAAAGCGGCTGAGACGAGCGATCCTCGTCTGGCGGGTTCGATTCCCGTCCACCTCCGCCATAAAACTGCCACGTCACAACTTCGTCAAGTTTGTCGTGGTCATCTGTTGCGGTGGCTCGTTGCATGCTGATACGTTTCAACTACTCCCCCTCTTGACCGTGTGGTCGTCTCAATGCAGACGTGTCCAGCGCCGGTCCGCACTCCTCAATTGTTTGCGATGTTGAACAGCTTGGCTGGTTCACACTTCGCACGTGTGTGAAAGAGGTCGCCGGTGATCGTTGCTGGTTGGTCAGTCAAAGGTGGGTCGGGCACCACCGTGGTATCTACGGGCATTGCCCGAGAGTTGTTTACCGGGCCTCGACCGGGCGTGATCCTCGATTTCACCGGCGACGTGTCGTCGTTGTTGGGGCGATCATCGCAACCACGAGCCGGGCTGTTCGATTGGTTACTGGCGGAGCATTCGGTGGCCCCGCCCGCGTTAGAGCATTTGCTTGACACCGGGTCACCCAACATTCTTCGCGAAGGCGACGGGCGCTCCTCGTTGGCGGGAGAGCCCTATCTGTTGACGAGACTGCACGAAGGACTGCGATGGCTCGATACGCAGTTCGGCGGTGTGGTGATCGATGTTGGATCAGCAACCGATTGGATCGCCGATGCGATGTGTGAGGCAGCTGACGTGTCGTTGCTGGTGCTTCGGCCATGCAGCCTCTCCGTACGAGCAGCAGCGCAATCCAACCGAAGTGTTGCCGGCATCGTTTTGGTAGGCGATGGCGGACGATCGCTGATGCCACGCGACATCGAAGGTCTGCTCGGGGTGCCACTGCTCGCCCATGTGCGAACTAACCCGCTGATTGCACACTGTGTCGACAACGGACGATTTGGCAAAGCGATTCCACGAGAACTTCGACGGGTGTTGCGTCCGGTACTGCATACGATTCGGGCAGCGGCATGAACAGCAACATCGGCCAGCAGGTCGAGTCTGATTTGATGGCGGCTTTGCGTGCCTCTCCAGCATTGTCTGTGGCCGACAGCGCAACGGCTCGCGTGCGCGCCTTGATGCCGTTGGCATCTCCACAAGACCAACACCGCATCCAGCAACGCGTGGTGGCAAATCTCACCGGCCTCGGCGTTCTCGACCCGTTTCTGGCCGATCCAACGGTCACCGAGCTGATGGTCACAGGCAGTCATATGTGGGTCGAACGACGGGGTCACCTCAGCAAGATCCCCGACATGATCATCGATGATCGTTCCCTGTTGCGCATAGTCGAGCGGATCATCGCACCCCTCGGTCTGCAGCTCAATCGAGCGTTTCCGATGGTTGATGCACGTCTCGCCGACGGATCTCGCTTGAACGCAGTGATCCCACCATTGGCCCTCGACGGACCTGCTGTCACTATTCGTCGGTTCGCAGCGCAACAGCTGACGCTCAGCGGATTTACCGACGATGAAGCGCTTCGTGCGCGTGTCGCCGAGGCGGTCGCCCAGAAGCGAAACATCGTCGTGAGTGGTTCAACCGGTTCAGGTAAAACCACGTTGCTCAACACACTGGGATCACTGTGTTCACCGACCGACCGGATTGTCACGATCGAGGATGCCGCCGAACTTCGATTACTAGGTACACATATTGTTCGCCTCGAGGCTCGGTTGGGAGGGGCTGACGGACAGGGTCGGGTGTCGATTCGTGATCTTGTTAAGAACGCCATGCGGATGCGTCCTGATCGGCTCATCATCGGTGAGGTTCGCGGCGGCGAGGCGTTCGACATGATCACTGCACTGAACACTGGACACGATGGTTCAATGACTACGGTGCATGCCAACTCTGCAGTCGACGCGCTGCGCCGATTGGAGCTCATGATGCTGCTTGCCGGTATCGAGCTGCCGATCAGCGCGGTGCGTGAACACATCGCAGCCGCACTTGATGTGGTGATCCATGTTCGTCGCGCTCGAGATGGTCATCGCGAAATCGATCAGGTCGGTTATGTCGAGTTGTCCAACGGCATCCTGTGTGTGCAGAACGAGCCCACAAGATGAGTGATCATGCCGGAGTGATAGCGGTTGTTGCTGTGATCGCAACTGCGGTGATGGGTAGGGCTGCAACTCGAATGACAGCCCGCCGCCGCCAGGGTCGCCTGTTGCAAAGTCCTTCTGTTCACCAGCGAACGCGTCCAAGGCGCCGAGCTCGTTTTCGTCGCGAGTCAATTGATGCCGACATGATCGAAGCGCTCACCACGATCGGTCGATCGGTGAGGTCAGGGACCTCGCTCGGCATGGCCATTGTTCAGGTGGGACACTCCCTACCTGACCGGGAGGTTGGGATGGGCTTTATGCAAGTTCAGATCGATGCAGAGCGAATCGGACTGCTTGATGCACTCCGCGACTGGGGCAAACACGATCCTCGATGCGCACGAACTGCATGGGCGTTGGCGATCACCGCCCAGACAGGCGGCGACGCCACAGCTGCCATCGACGCGCTGATCAGCAGCCTCCGCTCGGGACAATCATTGCAGCGAGAGTTGGGGGCCTTAACCGCGCAATCAACTCTGTCGGCCGCGGTACTTGCGTTGGTGCCTATTGTGTTTGCCGGGCTGCTCTCGGGCACCGATCCTCAGGCCCGCGCGTTTCTGTTCACCACCACGCCCGGGCAAGTGTGCTTGTTCGTGGGTTTAGCCCTGAACATGATTGCGTGGCGCTGGCTGAGACGGATCGCAGCAATCACGATATGAACACTACGTTGGCTTATCATCTACTGGCTGCGAGTCGATGGCTTTGGGTTGCTGGGGTTGTAACGGTTGGATGGTTGTTTCAACCTCGAGTGAGCCAGCTTCCCGATGCCGGCTCAGATTCTCCCGATCGACCGAACACCATCACTACGAAGGTGTTTGGCACCATTGGGGCTCCACTCGCACATCATCTGCGATTGAGTGCCGATCCGGTGGTCGTTGGGCGGCTAGTGCTTCAGTCATCGTTGGCCGCAGTTGTTCAACCAGTTC
>JANMEI010000814.1:0-10463 GCA_031376865.1 Acidimicrobiia bacterium
TCATAGTGACAAAATGCGGCGATGGCCACGTGGCGAAAACCGGCCAAGGTCGCCAATCGCTCCAACACCTCTCCAGACAACGACGGCATCAGCGTGAAGAATCGGGTGTAGCGAGACTCACGGCTCAGCCGGTTAAAGCCCTCCACCAGTTGTTCACGGTCTTCAGGGGTAACGAGCCTCAATCTGAGGTGCGAGCCATCGGTCAAATTGACGGCAAGTTGTGCCGGCTGATGATCGTCAACCACAAGTTGGCATGATGCAAGTTGTCGCGAACGGGGCTCATTGAGTTCAAGGGAGGGCGGTGCCACACCGCTGCAATACCCGCGTTGCTTCGACATTAAACGTTGCCGTTCACGATCGTTGGGTCCTATTTTGGGGTATGACTAAGCGATGTCCAATCACAAGAATCTCTTCGCCAGATTTAGTCGGAACGCCTCAAGCGCAGTTGGTCGCCCGCCAGCATTTTTTCTGGCAGTGCTGATCATCGTGGTGTGGGCGTCCACTGGTCCGATCTTCAAGTTCAATCAAACATGGCAACTGGTCATCAACACAGGAACCACAATCATCACGTTTTTGATGGTGTTTCTGATTCAGAACAGTCAAAACCGCGACACTCAAGCGGTGCAACTCAAACTCGACGAATTGATTCACATCATCGAGGGGGCCGACGACCGATTGTTGGATCTTGAAGAACTCGATGAAGCCGAATTGCGAGCGAAGCGCGACGTGTACGAGTTAATCGCCCGTACTGCCCGTAAGAATCGAGGACCCTGATTTGACGGACCTCGACAAGGTGAAATCGCTCCGTCGATGGACAGCACTACTGATGTGTTTCAGTACCCTGAGCACCGTACTGATCTTCATCATGGTGATGACGCAATCCGGTTTGTGGACACTGGACGGACCGACGGCACGATGGTCAGCGCGCATCTCTTCACCAACGGTGATATCGATGGCGAAAACTGTCACATGGGGCGGTTCGACTCTTGGGGTTAGCCTGCTGGCTGTAGTGGTTGTGGGTGGGGAATACGCACGAAAGCGCGGTCACTTGGTGCTGGCGTTTCTCGTCGTGACGATGAGCGTTCAGACTCTTGTGGTGAACCTTGCAAAATTCTTTATAGGTCGCGGGCGTCCTCGCATTTCAGTGTTGGTGTCAACTGCAAGCTCATCGTTCCCGTCAGGACACACCACAACAGCTGCGGCGCTGTACCTGAGTTTTGCGATCCTGGTTGGAAGAGGTCGCAGCCGTCGACTTCAGCGCGCAGCTATCTTGATCGCCGCCCTGATTGCGATACTGGTGGGCCTCAGCCGACTACTCCTCGGTGTCCATTGGTTTACCGATGTGGCAGCCGGACTGCTGACCGGTTACGCGGTGGCATCGGTATGCCTCTGGCTCTTCCGTTTTCACTTGGGCCTCGAGACTCGTCAGGGGTAGCGCAGTCAGCGGGGGCATTGTTCGTGAGAAACTGCACCTATGAGCACTCGCGCATCGTTTCGTCGTAGTCATCATCTTGGTGCCTTGGCAGGGTCGCAGCGTTGAACGGTTCGGACTGGAGTCGTTACGCGCTCGTGCTGGTCGACTTGCAAGAAGACTTTTGGCCCGACGATGTGGCGTCAACTGCGCCCGAGTTACCCGGCCGTATTGCGTCGCTCCTCTCGTATGCGCGCAGCAATAGTTTGACTGTCATTCATGTTCGAGCTCAGTTTGCGGCCGATGGCAGCGACTGGATGGCCAGATACCGTCTTCGCGGTCGTATTCCATGTATCGGCGCAACTCCTGGAGCCGACCCGTTACCGTTCGCCGTTGAGATTGATGGTGAACCCGTGGTGCTGAAACAGTCCTTTGATGGTTTCCTCAATACGGAATTACACGCCCTACTGAGCGAGCGAAACATACGGGGGTTGTTGATTGCTGGCCTCGTGACATCCACGTGCGTATTGTTTACGGCATCCACGGCGACCCAGCTGGGGTATCTCGCAACGGTGCTGGGTGACTGTTGCTCAGACTTCGCCGATGCTCACACCGCAACACTGGCTGCGTATCCATTCGTCTTCGATGTGGTGGACTCAACCGATATTGCAAACCGTCGAGCAGATTGGGATATCCAACTGGCAACGATGTACCCACCTACACGTAGCTAGGTGTGAGGACTCGCTGCTTCGAAGTTGACGTTCTTGGTGTTTGTTCACAAACTCAGCAGCACTACCTGTGACGACCATCGCGGCTACCCCCCCCGAACCACGTGAGGCACGAGATCCAATGAAAGCATTTCAATTCACTGAGGGACAGTCCGCAGTTGCACGTCAATGATTGCTGCTGAACCAAATCGTTGTTGGATTCTTCGAACGGACGATTGGTTGAGTGTTGCGCCGTAGACAACGGCGTAACGGGTTCCGCCATCGAACCACTCCTTCACTTGAACACCCTTCGGGAGGCGGAGAGTTTTGAACTCCGAGAGACTGAACGCACGGGGAGCTTCAACTTGGCAATATTCACCACCGGTCTGCATTTTCCACTCAGCAACGGCTTGGTCGTCGATGCCCAGCCCTGAGACCAATTCGAGCGATCCTGATACCAATCTGCGGACACGCGCTGTCGTGTCACGTGCGACGACCGCTGAAAAAGACTCCGAAGGACCAGCCGGTTCGAACGCTCCGAGGTCGGCCGAGCAAGCAGACAGCCAGTTGCGGCCAAACGTCACCGACGAACGAAACCGGCCATCCACAGAAATGTCGAGTTGATCGCTTCTGATACTGCGAATCGACGTTTGGTCTTCAATCGAGACAGCTCGTAACACAGCGCCGGAGACAGTCCCTCGAACCAGTAACGGTTCAGCGCTTGCACGGTCAGTTCCCTCATACTGGATGTCAGAGAGGACGATCTTCGACCAATTGACACCAGAAACCCTGATTCGACTGCTGCTGCAGGGGTCTTGTTCAGGCTCAATCTCAACTTCTGGGGGTACTGGGCCCGGGGTAAATGGCTTGACTGACGGCTGGGCAAGAAAGCCTAAGTACCGTAAGTCCACATAGTCTCGACGGTTCACGCGGCATAGGCGTCCGAATGCTTCAACCGTTGACTTCGGAATCATCGCCCCATCTACCGGACCACTGACGACGATGATGACGAGCGAACATAGAAGGGTTTTAAGGTACCGCAAGGCTCGAAACGATTCGTAGGGTGAGCGTCTCGTCGAAATGATCAGACTCATATTGGAAATGGCGATAGAGAAAGCTGGTCCAGCTACTCCGGATCATTGAGGTGAGCGAGCACCGTATCCCCGGTTTCGTGAACCTCGTGCTCTGGTAATTCGTCCTCGTTCAGAAGCTTCTGAGCAGATGGAGCATTGATATGTGCAAGTGCGGTATCGCCGTCTTTCTTCGTTTCCGTTGGCGCATCTGGTTGTTGATCTGGAGAGGACGACGGCTTGAAATCAGGTTTTTCGTTCATGCCCTCCCCCTACCCTGAATCGTGTCAACTCAAACACCTATCTTTTGTCAAGAACGAGGTGAGTGAGTTGGCACCGACTTGCTCTAGCCTTGGGGATCCTCCACGTTGAGGATTACTGTGAGCAGGGGTGTCGAAGTGACCACCGAGCGAGAACTCAAGCTGTTCGCGGATGCCGACTTCGTGTTGCCCGACCTCAGTGACCCATCGCAATTTCGTCCGGGGTGACGACCCACAAAGAGATGACGGCCGTCTACTACGAACCGTCAACACTGTCGCTTGCGCGTTGGGGCGCAACGCTTCCCTGCCGCGACGAAGGTGACGGGCCAGCGTCGGTGACCTCGTTCGTTCGGTACTTTCGAGTTCTACCGACCAACTCATTCGCCACGATCCCGGCACCCAGAACGGAGAGGACCCTGAGGATCTCCACCAGTTTCGAGTCGCTGCCCGGCGCCTCCGGTCGGATCTCGGTACCTTCGCACCGTTGCTCGATCCGGGTTGGGCAACACCGTTACGTGACCAACTGCGTTGGATCGGGAATGCAGCCGGCGTTGTCCGAGATGCCGATGTGCTCGGTAGTCGGCTCAGGCATCGAACGGTCGAGCTCTCCAACGCTGATGCCCGAGCCGCAACCCAGCCTCTCAACCGACTCGAGCACGAGCGCACAACAGGCCGTACTTCGCTCTTGGCCGCATTGTGCAGCGATCGTTACAACGGACTGCTTGATGCCCTTATCGTCGCCACGCACGAACCGCGCTTTGCGAGCGACAGCATCGCTCGGCGCGTTGCTCGTGATGTCCTCCCTTAGTTGGTAGCAAAACGATGGCACCGGTTGCAACGCGCTGCGAAGGTTCTCACGCCGGACTCACCCGACCAAGCTCTCCACGACGTCCGCATTCTTGCGAAACGATGCCGCTACGCTGCCGAAGCCGCAACCCGAGTCTGCGGAGGAGATGCTCGACGATTCGCCGCTGCCATCAGTGACGTGCGAGAGGTTATCGGGAAGCACCAAGACACCGTGATCGCCGAAGAGTGGCTGCGCGCCGCCGCTGAATCGTTGCCGTCAACTGGCCTCGCCGCCAGACTGGTAATCGCCCAAGAACGGTCTGAGCGGGCTAGCTGCCGACAGGAACTTTTCACTTCGGTCTGGCCTGACACGGACCGCAAGTCCTTGCGCTCCTGGTTCGACCGAACCAAGAAACAACCGCGTTTCGAACCGCAACGCTGACGGCACTGTGAATCGTTGGGGTTTCAAACTCCGTGAAAACGGGAAGAGTGTAGGTCCAAAGTTCACCATTTGTTTTGCAAAGGAACCTATGAACCGTCACAAAAACTCGAGTAGTCACCAAGTCAACCGACGTAATCGAAGGCTTGCAACCTTTGTGCTCGTTGGTGTTGGAGTGGGCATGGCGTTTGCCGTTGACCGAGGCAGAGCATCGGCGCAGGCAAGTCCCACGACAATTTCTCAAGGTCCGCTGGTCACTTCCGGCCAACGAACAATCAGTGTTGCTGGAACAGGGTCGGTGACGGCCATCCCCGATCGGCTCACTCTCGCCTTCGGCGTAGCGACAAACTCGCCCCGAGTGTCAGAGGCGCTGAAGGCGAACAACACCAGCGCTCAGGCGCTGATCGCCTCGCTAAAGGCAAACGGCCTCGAAGAAAAGGACATCAAGACCAGCGAACTGTCAATTAACCCCCAATTCGATGCCGCTGGTCGCGAGGTGAAGTCGTACAACGTGTCCAATACGGTGACGGTGACGGTCCGCAAGATCGATGCCACAGGAGAACTTATTGACGCTGTGGCAAAAGTGTCAGGTAACGCCATTCGAATCAGCGGACTTAGTTTCGCAGTAAGCGATCCGGCGCCGTTGCTAGCAACAGCACGTGACCTCGCTGTCAAAGATGCAACAAAGCAAGCTGAACAGTTAGCAAAGTCAGCCGGAGTAAAACTCGGCAAGGTTCGCTACATCCGCAGTGGCGCAAACGTTGGACCAACGCCGGTCTATGGATCATCAGCGGACGTGGCAACGGCCAAAGCGACACCAATATCTGAGGGCACCCAAGAAATCATTGCGTCAGTCGAACTCGTCTTTGACGTCAGCGACTAGTTGGGGAACGATCAACGTGATCAGTCCGATGCGATGGCAGTCAGAATGTTGAGCTTCGATGCGCGTCGGGCTGGGTACAGGGAAGCGCCGACGCCTGCCACCGTGATGGCAAATGCCAAGATGACGATCGACCGGATCGGAACTTCAATGACCGATATACCCTGCTCGCGAAGCAGACGACTCAGCGAAAAGCCAAGTCCGAGCCCCAGCACTATTCCAAGCACTGCTCCGAACGTCGAAATGATGGCCGCTTCCCAGCGGACCATTGAACGAATGTCGCGTCGGTCCATACCAACAGCGCGTAGGAGCCCCAACTCGTGTGTACGTTCCAGGACCGACAGCAGCATGGTGATCAGTACACCGAGCAATGCAATGAAGATGGCAAGAAGAACCAAAACCGTAATCAGATTGAGTATCTGATTAACCTGGGCTCGAATCTGGTTGGCGTATTGCTTGCTGCTTTGGACCGTGGCCGCAGGGGCCGCCGTTTTCAGCGTCGTGGTTATCGCCGCTTGAACTGATGCAATGTTTGACGTTTCGGCCACCCCGACGAACACTGCCTGATCTGAGGAATCAATGAATATCCGCTGATGCGTCACCAGCGAAACGAAGTAATCGCCGAACGACGAGGTTGCGTAGACCGCCACTACTGCAAGCTTGTCAGTGCCCGAAGCAAACACCATGGTCACCTCGTCACCAACTTTCCACTTGTTGTCTTTCGCGACTCGTTCTGAAACTGCTAGCCCTCCAACGTCCAACGATGACATGGACCCAGAAAGTAGGCCGAGGTCTAACGCGTTGATTGGTGAAGACGTGTCAAGCGACGCGGCAGACATCGCCGACACTCGTTTGGTCGAATCACCAAGTTTGAATGAACCAACTCGAAATCCTGCAACGCTTGACACGCCAGGAACCTTGGCTATTGCCGCTGTTGCATCGGGCCCGACGCCGGTGATGCCGCCGGCTGACACGAACAATTCAGCTCGTAGGCCCTGATCAAGTATCCGATCGGTTGATTTGCTGATCGAACTGGCAAGGACCAACGACGCAGCTATCAACGTGGTGCCAATCATCAACGCAGCGGCGGTGTCTGCGGTGCGCCGTGCGCTGCGGGTGGCGTTTTCCTCGGCAAGTTGCCCTGAGATTCCACGCAACGCGCGGATCGGTGTTGCCAGAAGGTGAACAAAGGGCCCTACGATAGTAGGTGCACATAGCGATGCGCCAACCATCATGCTCAACGCCCCAATGCCGAGCCATAGGAGTTTCATCGACTGCACGCCCCAAACGGCGAACCCTCCACCAACCATGAACAGGGCCAAACCCACAAGGAACCGAGTACGGCTCTGCTTCATGGTGTTCACGGTCATCTGGCGTACTGCGGCCAGCGGAGGAACCCGAGCGGCGCGCAGTGCAGGAGCAATCGCAGAGATAACGGTGATGATGGTTCCTCCAACAATGCTGATGACGATCGTTCGGGTCAGCAAAGTGATTGGGCCAGATGGCAGTTTGAAACCGACAGCGGCGAGGAGCTTCGTTAAGGCCACGGCCAGTCCAATTCCACCGACCAACCCAACCACTGATGCAACCAGACCGATCAATACCGATTCGATCAATATCGACCCAATCACCTGTCGCCCATCGGCCCCAAGCGCCCGAAGAAGCGCCATTTCCTTCGTGCGTTGCGCGACCACAATTCCAAACGTGTTGTACACGATCGCTGCACCAACGAAGAGGG
This sequence comes from Acidimicrobiia bacterium, assembly GCA_031376865.1. Lineage (GTDB taxonomy): Bacteria > Actinomycetota > Acidimicrobiia > Acidimicrobiales > JANYDT01 > JANNBN01. The sequence goes on from JANMEI010000814.1 coordinate 7,292, forward strand.
AAATACCAGCGAACGCCAGAAGGAACGTGGTGACGAACGAAAATCCGTCGTTGATAGAAGTCGTGCTTTCCGCGCTGAGTTCGGTGCCAGTCACTGCTTCATACTTTTGGCCGATGACACGTTGCACGCGATCTTGCAACGTTGGTGGCTCGACGCCGGTTTCCCCTGCAATCGCAATGTCGTCGAACAAACCAGTTCGACCGGTGATGGCTTGCGCTGTTTTCAGATCAAATAGTGCAGCCGAGGCGCCGCCGAGATTGCTGGCGCTGCCGTACTTCGCCGTTCCCACCAGTCGAAACGTCTTGATGCCGGTTGACGTTTGGACCCGCACTTGATCACCCAATGCGAACTTGCCGTCGGAGACGGATTGAGCATCGATAACCACCTCATCGGGGCCACTGGGTGACGCGCCAGATGCAAGCGCGAACGAACTGAGGCTTGCATTCATCGGCCAACTCGCCAGAAACGTCGGTGCAAATTGATTGCCCACGGGTTTGTTGTTGACATCAAAAATACGTCCTCCAATCGAGAAGATGTCGCCTTCCGCCAGCCGCACACCGGGCACCGCCTTCACGGCCGCGAGTACCGACGCAGGCATGGGCGGCTTCACCTGCATACTTCCGAACGCAGTCCGACTGCGTACGCTGACGTCAACACCCTGATAGGCCTCGTCAAAAACCTGTGTGTACACACGTTTAATGGTGTCAGTGAGTACCAAGGTCCCAGCCACGAACGCGACACCGATAACAATGCAGAAAGCGAGAAAGGCAGACCGTGCTTTGTGACAGGCAACGTTGCGCCACGCGATGAGCGCCATCAGGTAACCGCAACAGCTGATACAGCCTCAACAGCGTCGACACCTGGCGTTTCAAGTCGTTTCAAACGATCAAGAATTGCGACTGCAGTGGGCTTCAGCATCTCATCAACAATCTTGCCGTCGGTCAGGAAGACAATTCGATCTGCGTACGAAGCGGCAACCGCATCATGCGACACCATCACAATCGTCTGCCCAAACTCGTCGACTGCGCTACGCATGAACTGCAAGATCTCCGCCCCCACTTTGGAATCAAGGTTGCCGGTTGGCTCATCAGCAAAAATGATGCGCGGTTTGGCTACCAAGGCACGAGCCACTGCGACGCGTTGTTGTTGACCACCAGACAGCTCATTTGGCGTGTGGGTCAGTCGATCGCTCAAATGAACCCGGGCGATTACCTGATCGAACCATGGCTGGTCGACCTCGGTCTTGGCTAGCCGTCCAGGAAGAAGAATGTTCTCTAACGCATTCAACGTTGGGATCAAGTTGAACGACTGGAAGATGAAACCAATCCGCTCACGTCGCAATCGCGTACGCTCTCGTTCGTTCATTTCCGACACATTTTCGTCACCAATGAACGCAGCCCCTGACGAGAGGTCATCGAGGCCAGCCAAGCAGTGCATCAGCGTCGATTTCCCGGAGCCAGAAGGGCCCATTATTGCGGTGAAACGGCCCGCTTCAAATGAAACCGTGATGTCGTTCAACGCAAACACCTCGGTTTCTCCGATCGTGTAGATCTTGGTTGCGTGCTCCATGCGGGCTGCGACCGTTGTCTGCTGTGATGTGTTCATGAGTCCCCCGGTGTTCGTTAGTTCGAGCATCGATCTCGACCCTGAGCGGCTCCGTTACCCCGCCCGGAACGAAGTGAAACGTAACCAGCGCCGTTCCGACGCGTTTAGGTGTCTGCCGATTGGGTAAGTAGGGGGGTCATGAGCACCGAACAAGCTGGACACGGCGAGCACGTGGCTCACGATAAACATGCCGGGCATGACCCAGCGGCCTTCCGGCGTCGATTTTGGCTCTCGTTTGCGCTCACCATTCCTGTAGTCGCCTCGAGCAGCATGGTGATGGAGTGGTTTGGCTACAGTCTGTCGGGTGTGGCGTGGGTTGGCCCCGCACTTGGCACGGTGGTGTTTCTGTGGGGAGGCCAACCATTTCTCGTGGGCGCCAGACAAGAGTTCAAGAGCCGCAAACCGGGCATGATGATGCTCATCGCGATGGCCATCACCGTTGCGTGGTCAGCCTCAATGGCAAGCAGTCTCGGCTGGTTCGATCTCGACTTTTGGTGGGAACTCGCCGCCCTCGTAACGATCATGTTGCTTGGCCATTGGCTCGAGATGTCGGCCATTGGACAAGCGAAAGGCGCGCTTGACGCGCTCGCCAAGCTGTTGCCTGACGAAGCAGAACGGATTGGTGAGAATGGGAACACCACCACCGTTCCGGCTTCTCAGCTGGTCGTTGGAGACGTGGTTCTGGTGCGGCCCGGCTCGCGTCTTCCCGCCGATGGCACAATCGTGGACGGTTCGGCAGAACTTGACGAATCGATGATTACGGGCGAGTCGAGACCTGTGCCTCGGACAATCGGGGCACGGGTGGTCGCAGGCACTGTATCGACCAACGCTGCACTCCGTATCAAGGTGTCGGCTATTGGAGATGACACCGCTCTTGCGGGTATCGGTCGACTTGTTTCTGCTGCGCAAGAATCGAAATCAAAAGCGCAGGCGTTGGCTGATCGGTTCGCTGGTCTGCTGTTTTATGTCTCGCTCAGCGCAGCTGCAATCACGTTCGCTGCGTGGGCGCTCGTCGGGCGAATGGACCGGGCCGTCACGAACACCGTCACCGTTCTTGTTATCGCGTGCCCCCACGCCCTTGGCCTCGCTATTCCGTTGGTGGTGGCCATCTCTACGTCAATGTCGGCACGAGCCGGCATCTTGGTCAAGGATCGACTTGCACTTGAACGTATGAGGACCATTAGTGCAGTGTTGTTCGACAAGACCGGAACACTGACCAAGGGCGAACACGTCGTCACCGCTTACAAGTCCGTCACCACTGGCGGCGACGACGGTGTGATGCGTGTCGCAGCAGCCATCGAAGCAGACAGCGAACACCCACTGGCACGCGCCATCGTCCGTTCTGGCACCGAACTTGGTGACGTGCCCCCGGCAACGGACTTCTCCTCAAGCACCGGACGGGGAGTCGAAGCAACCGTTGACGGGCACGTCTACGCCATCGGCGGCCCTGCGCTGCTCAAAGAACGAAACGCTGTCGTACCGTCATCAATCGAAGCAGAGGTTGCAACATGGGGTGCACGTGGCGCCGCTGTTCTTTCTCTACTCGAAGGCGACAAGGTCATCGGCG
>JANMEI010000868.1:0-1313 GCA_031376865.1 Acidimicrobiia bacterium
CTGACCTCGAAACTCAGTTCCCGGTTGCAACGAAACAGCAGCAACGAGCCGCCAAAAAAGGTTGAACCCTGCGGACTGAATCTTCGCTAGGCGGAGCCGCTCTATTTTGTTGTCAAGGATCATGTGGGAAGTCGGGGGAAGTTGTGTTTGGGGAAGTTGTGTTGGGGGAGTTGGTCGGGGGCTGGCTAGCCGGTTTCGTGTTCGTGTTGGTGGTGGCCTTGCCCGCCCCGGCATTTCCATTTGAGATTGGACAAATCAGTTCGTCCGCCGTTCGTGTACCAGACGACGTGATGCGCGTCGGATTCCAATGCTGAGACGTTGCAGCCATTGTCGTCACACGTTTCGCTGTAGACGAGCATTGCGAGTTTTTGTAGTTCGGTCGCGACTCGTTTGTTTCTGCCGAAGTTCAACTTTGCCGGGTTGGTCCCGTCACGGATGGCGGCGTACACATCAGCCCGGGCCATGAGGGTTAACGCGTCGTTGAGCGGGATGGGTTGGTCGGGGACCACGTGTGCCTCGAGTGTTTCGGCGTCGATCATGACGATCACTGATGGTTTCCCGGTTGTCCGGGCACCGTGCATGAACTCGACTACTGCGTCAGCAAGCCGCCGTTCATACGGGTCATCGGCGTGACCACCCAACACGTCGGCACGTTCGGGGTGTTTTGTTTTCCAGGCCCGATCGCACAGATCAGTGATGATCGTCCGGAACTCGGTGCCCTCTACCGGTGGGAGCACGATGGTGGCGCCAATACAGCCGTTGGGTTTCGTGAAGAACTTCACCGACCGGGTGTTGTGCTGTTCCTCCGACAGTGTTTTGGATTCGCGACGGACCCGGTGGGTAGCAACATGTTTCTTGAACTCATCAGCAGACTTACCATCAGCATCACCCAACAGTTCGGCAGCCAGATCAGACGACAACGGTGCCAGCGTTGCGAGATGCTCTGCCGAAAGCTCACCGGAGGAGAGTTTGTGTAACGCGTCGGGATGTTGATCAACGACTTTCGATGCTGCATGCAACTGTTTTGCTGCCCGATACGACATCCCCGTTTTGCGAACAATGGATGCGGTCGTGTCACGACTCGCACCGAGACAACCGACCAACACGGTTTTCAACGCATCGATCGAACGGGTCACGTTCTCCAACACCACCAACCCTTGCGCAGCATCATCAGCACCCCAACCAACCACATCAACAGGGTCAAACCGATGATCACGCCAGACATCCAACACCGCCGAAACAGCGGTGTTACAGGTAGAAGCCCGAACTGCTTCCAGCAAGCCAACCAGCTCACTTATGCCCTGCTGCTGAGC
>JANMEI010000874.1:0-2356 GCA_031376865.1 Acidimicrobiia bacterium
CACGATCCCAACCGGATCAATGGCGGAACGCTGGAAATGGAACAGCTTCGTTGTCTGGGGCCTTTTCTGTGGCGCCATCTACTACCCCATCTTCGCCGCCTGGACCTGGGGTGGCGGCTGGCTCAGCCAACTTGGCGACTCGTTGGGTCTCGGACACGGGTACGTTGACTTTGCCGGATCAGGTGTAGTTCACGCCGTTGGCGGCGTCGCCGCTTTGGCTGGTGCGTTAGTGCTGGGCCCTCGAATCGGCAAGTTCCGAAATGGCAAAGCCATCACCATTGGTGGACACGACATTCCAATGGCGATGCTCGGTACGTTCATCCTGCTGTTCGGATGGTTTGGATTCAACGCTGCGTCAACGTTCTCCGCAACCGACAAGCGCTTCGCCGTCGCTGCAGCCAACACCGCTATTGCAGCAGCATTCGGTGCTGTTGCCGCCATGTTCTTCGTGATGTCCAAAGGGGCCAAGAAGCCTGACCCGGGCATGATGGTCAACGGCATGCTCGGCGGCCTCGTTGCGATTACCGCACCCTGTGCATTCGTGGCACCTTGGGCAGCAGCGCTGATCGGCGTCACCGCCGGCATCTTGGTGTGCGTTGCACTTGGCATCGTCGAAGGTCGCGGAATTGATGATCCCGTCGGAGCAATCAGCGTCCACGGTGTCGGTGGCATCTATGGCGTGCTGTGTGTTGGCATCTTCGCCGACGGCACGTATGGCGGAGGTTGGAACGCTATGGAAGATGCCTACGGTGCAACCAACGTCCGAGGAATCCTGTACGGCGATGCCGGTCAACTCGGAGCACAGCTTATTGGTGCACTGACAATCTGCACTGTTATCTTCGGTCTTGCTTTCGCCTTTTTCAGCATTCAGAACAAGTTCACCAAGGGCGGTATTCGTTCCAGTGAAGCCGAGGAGATTGAGGGCCTCGACATGGGTGAGATGGGCGTGATGGCCTATCCAGAGTTCAAACTGGTACCCGATGAGGCAACGGTCATGGCACTCCAAGATCGAAACGTGGATATCACCGACAAGGCTCCTGACCGAGTACTAGTCAAACAGTGAAGTAACGGGAGTTAGCGGGGAGTTAGCGGAGAGCGCCTTTCCGTTCACCAGACTGCCGGTTCAACACGGGAGGTGAGCCGAACAGAGCAGGAAGGGGTTGGCTTCGGTCAACCCCTTCTTCGCGTCGGTCGTTGGGGTCCATTCCCGCATATGCCAATCTCCTGTGACGAATGAGGTGTTGCGATATTGCACATACGTCAATCTCCTGTGACGAATTGAGGATCGGAGGTGTGGCACGTACGAGTGTCGGGGGGCCGAGTTTCGTCACAGGAGATTGGAACATGCATAGATCCAGCCATTGAGTTTCGTCACAGGAGATTGGCATATGCGCGCCACAGCGACAGTTGATATCGGTCCGGGCGCCGTCCGAACCGACCCGTCAAGGACTGAGTTGGCCAATACGGGCCAGCAGCATGTCGAGCGCAGGTTCGTTCTTGCCACCATGCGGGATAATCACGTCGGCACGGCGCTTCGACGGTTCAATAAAGCTCAGATGGGCGGGGCGGACTGTATCGAGATACTGACTGATCACCGACTCGACACTGCGACCACGTTCGGATATGTCGCGGTGGAGACGCCGAATAAATCGAACGTCGGGATCTGCATCCACAAAAACCCGCAAGTCCATCAGGTCGGCGAGATCGGCGTCCCACAACACCAGCAGTCCTTCCACGACGATGATCGGCCCCGATTGAACCCGGCTCGTATCGCCAGTTCGGTCATAGGTTGCGAAGTCGTACACCGGCACGTCGACGCTGCGACCGCTGCGCAGCTCCGACAGGTGCTGCCGAAGCAGGGCCCAGTCGAAGGCATTTGGATGATCGTAGTTAACCAATACACGAACTTCCGGGGCCAGATGGCTTTGCGAGCAGTAGTACGAGTCGAGCGACAGCACCGCCACTCGCTGTCGACCAGCAACCGCAATCACCCGATCAGCAACCGTGCTTTTTCCAGAGCCAGAACCGCCCGCGACTCCAATAACAAAGGGCTTCTCTCCGGACACGAGAACACCTTAGAGTGAATGTGACATCGGCATCATTTACAACTACTCGACAATGCTGATGAAGTGCACACCGAAAGTGTCTGCGAAGCTCATAGCCCAATACCGGAGCAGTCAGCCAGAGCACATGAAGAACAGGTCCGCGTGAACCCCTCCCAACCACACGAATACAGCACCATGGCAGCAGAGGTGGTGAACACCGACCTTGATGACATCTGCTTTCGCCTCCGTGATGAATTCGCTCAGATGGCAGGAAGGCGATTACTCATTGTCGGTGGTGCAGGGTTCTTGGG
>JANMEI010000005.1:0-10494 GCA_031376865.1 Acidimicrobiia bacterium
CTTCCTATTGACCCGAGCTACCTGAGCTGGCGTGTGCGTCAAGCTCTCGGTCAGTCGTTTCGATTCGTTGAGCTTGCCACCGACGTCAACGAACATATGCCCGATTATGTCGTCCGTCGCGTGATGTACGGCCTCAATCAGCGAGGCAAAGCAATCAACGGCGCAAAGATCTTGGCTTACGGTTTGACGTACAAAGCCAACACCAAAGATGCGCGCGAGTCGCCAGCAATTCACGTCATCGAAGGACTCGTCAAAATGGGAGCCGTTGTTACGTCGGTTGATCCGCACGTAGAGCCAGGTGACCGCAATGTTCCAGTTGGGGTCGAACACGTGAAGTCAGGCGCTGGACTCGTAGCTGATGCTGATTGCGTGCTGATGCTGACCAATCACGAGCTATTCGATTTTGCCGCGATTGCTGCCGAGACGAAATACGCGCTCGACACCCGTCGATGCTTGCCAGCAGGCCCCAACGTCGAACTGCTGTAGTTCCACCTGTTGGTCGAGTGTTGGTCGAGTGTTGGTCGAGTGCCCGAATCTTGTGCAATGTTGCAAAAGATTCGGGCACTCGGCATTTTTGGGTTGGTTTTGTCACACCCCATCCTTAAGCTGTTGTGATCGCTTCCCCCGCGTTTTCTTCCGTGTACATAAGTTTTGGGGAGGCCACCGTGTCTCAATCTTTGCCCGTCAATTCCTCCGCGGTGGCGCGTCTCGCCGTAGTGGCCAATCAGCACAACGGACTGTTACCCACGACAGAAATTGTCAAACAGCAAGTTGACCGCAGCACGATCACCCGACGGGTTCAAGCTCAGTCTTTGACGCTCGTTACTAAAGCCACTTACGGACCGCTTATTACCAAGCTTGCGCCGCTTGAGTTGGCGCGCATCAACGTGGCTAACACGCCGGGCAGTTGGGTATCGCACTGCGCGGCTGCTGCTGCATATGGGATTCCCGTTTCCGTTGTCGTCGCCGACATCAGCATGAAGCTGCCAGCGAAGGTTCAAGTAGCGAGCATCCGGACTCATCGCATGAAGGACACGCCGGACGCTCGGGATGTGGTGGTGTTCAATGGCGTGTTGACGTCTCGACCTGCACGGTGTCTGACCGAACTGGCGGGTGTCCAGACCGAACGTCGCTTGGAGCTTGCACTCGACCACTGTCTTCATCGAAAGTTGACCACTATTGCGGACGTCCGTGAGGCCATGGCGAGGCGGGGGAAGTTTCGCGGTTGTGGTCGGCTTCGACAGCTGCTAAACGACCGAGAGAACGGTCAGGGACTTGTTCGCAGTTGGCTTGAGCAAGACCTTCGATCAGTGATTCGAAAAGCCGGACTACCCCCGGTCACCTGCAACTTTCATGTCGCTGAACTTGATCGGTGGATCGACGCTGCTTGGCCATCGATTCGCCTCGGGCTAGAGGCCGAAAGCTGGGAGCACCACGAGTCACCGACGGACTGGGGCCGAACAGTAATCCGCGGCCGCGGGTTGACGGTATCGGGATGGATCATCCTGCCCGTCGTAGTCGCAGACGTGCGAAACTCAGCGCAACTTATCGCCGATATTCGGACTGTCCTCGGCCGACTGAGCCCATCGCCATCGAGTGCCACCCGCCCATCGAGTGCCTGAAAATGGTGCAGATGTGCACAAAAATCGGGCACTCGGCCGTGGTGGTTGGTTGGTTGGGGGCTAACCAGCGATGAATGGACCGTACATGGCGGTGCCGATGCGGTCTAAGAAATCGATCAGCTCAACTTCGCGTCCGCTGTGACCGCCGCGAGCCATGTCATTGAGCACCAGCCCCTGCATGGTCCACACCAATAAGTTGGTGGCATCGGTGGCATCTTCTTTGCTGACGACACCGGAGGTGGCGGCAAAGTCCGCAGCAAAGTCGTCGATGGCGGAGCTGTGGCTTTTGATGACGGGTGCAATTTTGTGACGAAGCTCAGCGTCGTGAGCGGCAGCCCCATACAACTCGTATGTCCACAGAAATTGTGGATGACTGAGTGCTCCCCACAACAAGTCGAACAGGTGAATCCGAGTCAACTCGCGCTGAGGGAGTGCCAACATCGCCTCGCCCAAGCGGGCCAGATGTTCTTCGAGCGTCCGCTCGAGCGCGGCAGCAACGATGTCCAATTTGGTGGGGAAATACTTGAACACCAATCCCGACGACAGCCCACACTTGGCGCCCACATCGGCCGGGCGAAACTGTGCATACCCGCGTTCCATCAGCAACTCGGCCGTGGCGCCAATGAGCCGATCTATTGATGTCGAACGTCGGTCAATGTTTCGCACGCAAGCGTTACATTACGCGGCTGTAGTGTCGTTATGCGCGCTTTATATCTCAGTGCTAGCGAAATTTCACTACGTGCCAGCAACGAAAGCGGGCTAATTACCAAGAATGGTGACGCCAATCGCACTGACAGTGGCGACGAGCGCCCACGACAACAATCCAAGGACGAGCGGCCGTGCACCGAGCCGTCGAAGCTTGTCGAATCTCACCCCAACGCCCAACCCCACCATCGCGCATGCGAACAACAACGTTTCGAGGGTCTTGGTGGTCTTGAGTACCGATGTCGGAATCGGCACCACGGTGCGCACCACAATCGCGCCAAGAAAGCTGGCCACAAACAACGGCATGATCGGCGGGCGCTGGTGCTCACCTAACTCAACGGCCGATTGACGCGAAGACGTACTTGATCGGCGACGCATCAGGCTGACCCCCGTCACCATCGGTGCCAACAACACCACACGGGTGAGCTTGACGACTGTGGCAGCCTCTTTGACTGCGTCGCTACCGGTGGCTGATGCGGTGGCGATGGTCTGGGCTACATCGTGCACGGAGGCGCCGATCCATGACCCCAACGTGGCCCCGTCGAAACCCAACCATCGGCCCACCGTTGGCAGCGTGACGATTGCCAGCGAACCGCACAACGTCACCAGGGCCACGGAGTAGACAACGTCCTCCTCGCGGGCATCGGGGGTGACGCCTTTCATCGCAGCAATTGCCGACGCACCGCAGATCGAAAACCCGGTGGCCACCAATAACGACAACGACGGTGAGAGCCCCAGCCGACGCCCCAACCACTGCGTTCCGAAAAACGTGCATAACACCACGACAACGACGAGGGCCAAACCGCGGGCACCCAGCCGCCCGATGTCGCCAAGTGTCAGTCGTAAACCGAGGAGAATTACCCCGATTCGAAGCAGCTTGGTTCTCGCCCACGCAATCCCGGCGTGACACGGCCCTGGTACGCGGCCGGAGTTGGCGAGCAACACTCCCAATCCCACTGCAGCAACCAGCGCGGAAACAGGTTCGACCACGTGATGTACGGCAAATGCGAGCGACGCGCACCCGCCAATCAACGCCAATCCGGGGGCCAGGATACGAAACGGCTCGGGTCCCCACGCCTGACGAAGCACCGATGCGGGTCGGGATTTCGTCATGAGAACGACAGCGTAGATGGCACAAAAGCGTGGTTGTCGACCTTCATAGTGATGTGAACTTCACAAATTCTTGAGAAATCTCGCTGAGTGAACACTGTGTGACTGGTAACTGTGACTGAAGCAACACTATGGTTGACTCTGTCGGTGACCAGGGTCACAACACTGATTTTTGCCCTGATTACCTCGACAACCGTTTCCGTTCGGGAGCGGTTGAACCCAGACCACCTGTGAGGGGATTGAATGAAGTATCAAGCAAAGCTAACCGGCGCTCTGGCGTTGGCCATAGCTGCCACGCTTGTTGCGCCGATGGGGGCGGGCGCTGCAGCGAAAAAGAAGAAGCCCACCACCACTAAGAAGAAGCCGGTAGCAACGGCTGCTCCGACCACTGCTGCCGTAGCTCCTGGAGCCGCACCAGCAAAGTCGGGCGGCAAAATTGTGTACGGCATTGGAGCCGAATCCAACGGTTGGATGCCATCAACCCAGAACTGGGCACCAGAAGGTACCCAGGTCCGTTGGTCGGTTATCGAAAACCTGATGGGCGTCAACGCCAAGGGTGAAACCGTTGGTTACCTCGCCGAGTCAGCAACCGGCTCCGACGGTTTCAAAACGTGGACATTCAAACTTCGCTCGGGCATCAAGTTCCATAACGGCGAAGCATTCGACGCTGCTGCGGTTGTTCTGAACATCACCGAAGTCCAGAAGAGCCCACTCACGGGCGCTGCGCTGCTGAACTTGGCTGGCTGTCAGGTTGCCGGTGACCTTTTGGTTGCTTGCGCAACGAAGACCCCCTGGGTGTCATTCCCAGTCTTCATGACCGGCTCACTCGGTGCCATGGTTGCGCCGGCCCAAATCAAATCCAAAGACGCCACCAAGCCAATTGGCACCGGTCCCTTCGTCTTCAAGTCATGGACGCCGAACGAAAAGTTCAATGCCACGAAAAACCCAACGTGGTGGCGTGGCGCTGTTGCTGCTGACGAAGTCGAATTCCGTGTGATCTTGTCTGATGATGCTCGCCTTGCGCAGTTGCAAAGCGGCCAGCTCAACTTCTCGCACACTTCCGCTGCTGTTGCCAACAACGAATACCAAGCAGCAGCTAAGGCTGGCAAGATCAGCGTTGTTGATGCTGAAGGTCCAGCGCAGGTCAACTACGACATGCTCAACAACGTGGTCCCACCGTTCAACACCAAGAGCTGCCGCCTCGCCGCAGCGCTTGCCATGGACATGGACACCCTCATCAAGTTGCGTGCCCAGGGCTTCATTAAGGCCAACGGCATGTTCTCGCCAGGCACGATCGGCAACTTGAAAGACAACGGCAACCCCGGCTACAACCTTGACCGCTCGAAGGAAGAGTACGCCAAGTGCAAGGCCGCAAACGGTGGCAAAGATGTCGAGTTCACCATGGCAACCACCACGTCGCCAGAAGCAATCGAAACTCGCAACATCAAGAAGCAAATGGTTGAACGAGCCGGCTTCACCATCAAGACATTGGAACTTCCACAGGCCAACTACATCCCAGCTGCTTTGGTTGGTAAGTATCAGTGGCTGACATGGCGTAACCATGGTGGATACGACCCAGACGGCGAACGCCTCTGGTGGCACTCCGAAACCGCTGCTCCACTTGATTCGTTGGCATTGAACTTTGCCCGCTTCAAGGACGCAACGATCGACGAGGCCTTTACCCAGATCCGTGGCAACTCCGATCCAGTCGTACGTAAGAAGGCTGCAGAGTCCATCAACCAGGCATTCGGTGAAGAGATGTATGTCATCCCGAACTGGTACTCCAAGTGGGTACTGGGCCAGGCCAAGGGCTGTAAGGGTGCTGAAGGTTTCAAACTTCCAAACGGCGATGTCGCGTGGAACTTGTACGGTGGTTCAACTCCTGCGGTTGGCTCACTCTCCTGCGGCTGATCAGCCCAGGTTTAACCAGAAGTTTGTAGAAACGTTGTAGCGGGAAGGGTCGATTGAGTTGCTGAAATATGCGTTGCGTCGTTTGCTGATGGCGGTGCCTGTCTTAATGGCAGTCACCATCCTCTGCACCGGGATGATGTCTTTTCTTCCCGGTGATGCTGCCGGCGTCGCTCTCGGGGTGAATGCCACCCCAGAAGCGCTGATAGCAAAACGCAAAGAGTTCGGCCTCGATAAACCCTTCCCGGCTCGATATGCATCTTGGGCGGTAAAAGCCGTCCAAGGTGATTTCGGCACCAGTTGGACCAACGAGGGGGTCCCGGTAACTGATTCGATCAAGTCCAGCTTCCCGCTGTCGATTACTCTTGCCATTTTTTCGATCTTTCTGTCGTTGATCATCTCCATCCCGCTTGGCGTGTACGCCGCGTATCGGGTGGGAGGGCGAATCGACCGGATGATCAATTCGTTCGTGTTCGCATCTATTTCTGTTCCAGGGTTTGTGGCTGGTTTGGCGGTGCTCCTGCTCTTTGCGAAGTTGTTCACCACCGAAAATGCGGCCGGGCAATCCAGCAACATTTTCCTTCGCGACTACGTGCCGTTTACGGCCAATCCGATTAGCTGTTTGCTCTCGTTGTTCCCAGCTGCGCTGTCGGTTTCCATCGGTCAATCCGCTGGGTTTCTTCGCATCATTCGTACCGACATGGCCACCACGTTGCAAGACGACTACGTGTTGATGGCTAAGTCCAAGGGCATGAGCGATCGATACATTCTTGGTCGCCACGCGTTTCGCCCCTCCAGCTTCACCCTGATCACCGTTGTTGGTGTGGCAGTCGGTCAGTTGCTCGGAAACCTCTTGATCGTCGAGGGCATCTTTGGCCTCAACGGTCTGGGTGGCAAAGTGTTTGGTGCCATTTCTGCCCGTGACTATCCCGTTACTCTTGGGGTCGTCGCTATCATCACGATTGTCTTCGTGGTGGTCACCACAGGCGTTGACCTTTTGTACGGTGTCATCGACCCTCGGGTCCGATTTGCAAGGAAGCTCGCATGACCCTTGTCGAAACTGTTACTGAGCGGGCCACGGTGGCGTTGCCCGTCGAACCACTCGCACCCACGGTCCGCAAGAAGGTCAAAAAGCCGTGGGGCATTACGTTTTGGTTGGCCGTCTTTTGGCTCATCAGTGTGATCGTAGGAACGTTTGTTGCCAATTTGGTCGACTGGAAAAAGGAAGTCGACTTTTTGGGTGGTGCCGAAGTGGTGAGTGGCAATTGGCGTGGCAGCATCTCAAAGTCGCACCCGCTGGGGCTCAACCTCAGTGGCAACGACATTTTGGTTGACCTCACCCGAGGCGCCAAAAACAGCCTGATCATCGCCGGCACCACCGTGCTGCTCGGCTTCCTGATCGGCGGCACCTTGGGTATGGTGTCCGGGTACTTCAAAGGCCGCATCGATACGCTGCTTTCCTTCTTGGCCAACATCTTGTTGAGCGTGCCACCGCTGTTGTTCATCTTGTTGATGATCGCTGTGTTGAGCAGCCGTGGCGGAGATGGACAGGCCCAGGGGTTGTCATCCAGCGTGTTCAAGATCTCGTTGGCGCTCGGCATTTTGTCGGTTCCTCAGATCTTCCGGGTGGTCCGGGCCAGCACCATGCAATTCGCCCAGCGAGAGTTTGTGATGGCGGCGCGCGCGATGGGGGCCAAGGTGCCGCGCATTTTGATGCGAGAGATTTTGCCGAACGTGGCGAAACCTATGCTCGCTTATGGGTTGGTTGCTGCCGGCTCCGTGATGGTGATCGAGGGTGGCCTCAGCTTCTTGGGCATCGGTGTTGGTTCAGGAACCGACGTGACTGCTTGGGGTAAGCAGATTGCTGCAGCATCACAACGGGCCGACCTTGAGACCGCTCCTATGGTTGCGTTTATCCCCGGCTTGGCGTTGTTCCTCACAGTGCTGTCGTTCAACTACATCGGTGACAAAGTTCGAGAGCGTTTAGAGACCAAGCAGGGAGCGCTGTGATGGGCGAGCGGAGCGAGTCCTCAGGGGCGCAAAAAATTGTTAAGGGAGCGCTGTAAAACCATGGCGTTGTTAGAGGTGACCGATCTGGTCACCCATTTCAAAACTGATCGCGGCATTGTGCAAGCGGTCAACGGTGTGTCGTTCTCGTTAGAACGTGGAAAAACGTTGGGTGTGGTGGGCGAGTCCGGTTCGGGCAAGTCCGTGCTGTCTCGTTCGATCATGAACCTGTTGCCTCGCCGCGGGGTCATTCGTCATGGCGAAGTGACCTTCGATGGCAAGGTCACCAGCACCATGTCAGCGAAGGAGAGCCGCAAGCTCTACGGCCCTGGCATGGCGATGATCTTCCAAGATCCCATGACCTCGTTGAACCCGGTGGTCAAGATCGGTCGTCAACTGACTGAAGGGCTCACCGAGCATTTCGACATCAAGAAGGCCGCTGCGCTCGAAACTGCCGAAGAGCTGTTGCGATCTGTTGGCATCCCCGAACCGAAACGTCGTTTGTCCGAGTACCCGTTCCAGCTGTCTGGCGGCATGCGTCAGCGTGTCGTCATCGCCTCGGCGTTGGCGTGTGGTCCGCAGTTGTTGTTCGCCGACGAACCAACTACCGCTCTCGATGTCACCGTCCAAAAGACCATCTTGAACCTCCTCGCGGCTCAGCAGCGTGAGCGCGAGATGGCGATGATTTTGGTGACCCACGATCTTGGCGTGGTCGCCGGTCGTACTGACGACATCATGGTGATGTACGCCGGCATGATTGTCGAGAAGGCCCCCACGATCGATCTGTTCGCCAACATGCGCCACCCGTACACGGAGGCGTTGCTCAAGTCGATTCCGAAAGTGTCTGACCCCAGCCACACGCGGTTGCTGTCGATCCCTGGTCGACCACCAAACCTGATCGAGCCGCCAACGGGTTGTCGGTTTGCGCCACGTTGTACGTATGCAGACGATTGGTGTCATAAAGAGTTGCCACCGTTGACCGAAGACCCTGAAGTACCTGGGCACTTCTTTCGATGTTGGAACCCGGTATCTATCTCACCGGTCAAGATTTCTGCCAAGCCTGTTGCTTCGGCTGTTGTTGGAGGGAACTAAACATGGCGGGTGCAGGTAAGGCGCATATGCGCGAGCCGGGGAAGGCATTGTTGTCGGTCAACGACCTTGTCGTCGAGTTCCCGGTTGGTCGCTCCGGCTTAAAAGTTAACGCTGTGTCTGGCATCAGCCTCGACGTGATGGAGGGCGAAACGCTGGGTTTGGTGGGCGAGTCTGGTTGTGGCAAGTCCACCACCGGTAAGGCCATCATGCAGCTCCCGCGGCCAACCTCTGGGTCGATCTTGTTGGACGGGGCCGAACTGACGGGGCTCGATTCCGAAACGCTGCGCAAGATGCGTCCGCGGATGCAGATGATTTTCCAAGATCCCATCTCGTCGCTCAACCCGCGACGCAAGGTGATGGACATCGTGGGCGAACCGCTCAAGATATGGAACATTGGCACAGAAGCCGAGCGCGAAGCACGGGTTCGTAAAGTGCTCGAAACGGTTGGTATTGATCCCGACCAGGCCGGCACCCGCAAACCTCACGAGTTCTCTGGTGGTCAGTGCCAACGTATTTGTATCGCCCGTGCCGTGGTGATGGAACCCAAGGTCATCATCTGCGACGAGCCGGTGTCGGCGCTCGACGTGTCGGTGCAAGCACAGATTTTGAATTTGCTCGAAGACATGAAGAAGGAATACGGGCTGACCCTCGTGTTCATCGCGCACGATCTTGCCGTGGTGAAAAACATCAGCGACCGTGTGGTGGTGATGTATCTCGGCAAGGTGTGCGAAGTTGGCCCGCCCGATGCGTTGTATGAGGATCCGCGTCATCACTACACCCGTGCGCTGATCGATTCGATTCCTGAGGCGGATCCCACCAAGCGTCCGGACGAAACGTCTGCGTTGGAGGGCGACCTGCCATCGCCCATCGCGCCGCCGTCGGGTTGTCGGTTTCGCACCCGTTGCCCTGCCGCTTCAGATCGTTGCGCCGCCGAAGAACCACAACTCACCGAGGTTGGCCCCGGTCACTACGTTGCGTGTCACTTCCCGCTGCAGTTAAAAGCGGCAATGTAGACAGCCCGCTGCAGTTAGAAGCGGCAATGTAGACAGCCTCGATCCGAGATGAGCGCGGAGTGTCACGCGCGTTTGTGGAACGCCAGTGACGTCACTCAGCGTTCGCGAACGCGCGCCACGCTCCACACTTGACCAAGCTGGACTTGGCTCGGTCGGATAGTCGCCCAAAACCTCAGGGA
Source organism: Acidimicrobiia bacterium (assembly GCA_031376865.1). Classification (GTDB taxonomy): domain Bacteria; phylum Actinomycetota; class Acidimicrobiia; order Acidimicrobiales; family JANYDT01; genus JANNBN01. The sequence goes on from JANMEI010000005.1 coordinate 9,637, forward strand.
AGCACGTCGGTCCATTCCCGGCAGATCTTGGTTGTTTGTTGTTTCGCCAGCGGGTCACCCGTGAGCCCACACTGGGTGCCGGTTCGGGTGGGAGTGAAGTGCGCGCAACTCCGACAAACCCCAAACACTTCGGTTTCGTTCAAGCCGTGAAGAGCCGCGACGAGCAACGCTACGGTTTGATCGAGCTGATCAGTAGGGGAGTTCGTGAGCTGCTTGCTCAGCCGGGTAGCCCACGAATCGGCAACGATCGATTTGCCGCTGGCGGTGAGGTCAAGGTGCACGCGTCGTCCATGATGTTCGTCGGTTCGCCTCGTCAAGTAACCGTCGCGTTCAAGAACCGAGAGGGTCTGCGACACCGTGCCTCGAGTGAGGCCGAGGTACTCCGACACGGACAGCGCAAAGTCGCTGTAGTCGTTGGCATTCCCAAGAAACATCAACACTTGGAGCTGTACGGGGAGAAGCCCGTGGCGTGCGGCATCGTCGCGAATCGCGAGTTGGAGCTGAGCCGCCAAGCGGTCAAGGAGGATTGCTGACATCACCTCAATAATGTAGCGCCTCGAAACATTTCTTGACAACTGGATGAAAGATCGGCAACATACATTGATGTATCGACTCGATACATTTATTTTGGAGCGTCGACATGTCATCAACCTTTTGCCAACGGATAGCCGATCGCCTGCCCGGAACGCGACTGCCCAGAGCGCGATCACGCAGAGCATCGCTGCTCTCGGTTGTCGCTATCGGGCTAGTCGGTACGACCGCAGCCGTTGCTGCCACCCAACTCGGAATCACGTCGAAACCAACCAGGTCCGTGAAGCCGTCTTTTGACATCGTGCAAACCTCGGTCAAAACCGAAGG
>JANMEI010000034.1:0-5455 GCA_031376865.1 Acidimicrobiia bacterium
GGATTTCGATGCGCTACAGCAACGTGTTCATCCTGCTGCGTCACGGGTTAACCGGCTGGCCGGCGAGACCCCTGCCAGCATCGTGTTGTTCGACCTCATCGGCATCGGTGACGAGGACCTCCGCCAGGTTCCGTTTGCCGAACGTCGTGCACGCTTGACTTCACTGTTAACCGGCACCAACGCGGCGGTGCTGGTGACGCCCGCCACCGAAGACCCCGATGTTGCCGCACGATGGTTCGATGAGTTTGAAGGTGCAGGTTGCGACGGGTTGATCGCGAAACGAAAAGAGCAGATCTATGTGCCCGACAAGCGAGTGATGATCAAAGTGAAACATCAACGCACGGCCGATTGCGTCGTGGCAGGATTTCGTTGGCACAAGAACTCGACTGCTGCCAAGCCGATGGTGGGCTCGTTGCTCCTTGGTATCTACAACGAAGATGGCCATCTCAATCATGTCGGTGTGACGGCCAGTTTCACCGAGAAGCGACGTCAAGAACTCGTTGATGAGTTACTGCCCTATGACGCCTCGTCAACACTGATTGATCATCCGTGGGGTCAATGGATTGCGGCAGAGCAAGCAGCGGCTCAAGGTGGGCAGAAGTTGCCGGGTGGGCAAAGTCGATGGACGGGTGAAAAGGATCTGTCGTTTGTGCCGCTGAGGCCGGAATTGGTGTGCGAAGTAAAGTATGCGCACATGCAAGGTGAGCGAATCAGGCATTCGGCCACCTTTGGCCGGTGGCGGCCCGACCGAACACCTACTAGCTGTACATACGAACAAATCGAAGTTGCGGTTCCCTCAACGTTCGACGCGGTGATGACCAACTAACCATGCCGCTTCCAACTCGCCCATCGGGGTGGTTGGAGGGCCATCGGTGAACGGCCACAGCTCTTCAGAAATTGCTCGCCAGTTTGCGGTTCCTTCGAGCCCAGCTAGCACTGCGTTCAGACCCCATTGAATGCGATTGAGCACAATAAAGGCGGGCGGCAAATTGAACCATTTCATCTTTTCGGTGTGTTCGCCGTTGGGATCAAAGGTTCGCTTCAATGCTTCACGCGCATACGCATTGGTGTACGTAAACGGCTTGTCTTCCATCACGGGATGGTAGAAGTAGCCGAAGTAATCCATCAGCTCGTCGGTGGAGAATGGTGCACCCGGCACCAGCAGACCTGCATCCTCAACCACCTTGCGGTAAACGGCTGGGTCTGGCTCCGTGACCTGGAAGCGAATCATCGTCCAGAAGATTTCCATCTCGGCCGGAGTGAATTCTTTCACCAGCCCGTAGTCAAGAAACACGACTCGGATGCCCATCGGTCCACCCTGTTCAAACAGGTAGTTCCCTGGGTGAGGGTCGCCGTTAAACACATGGTGCCGATTGAAGCTGCGGAACACGAACCGATAGATCGTTTCGGCGGCCAGGTTCTTTTGTTCAGCAGTCCACGACTCGGTATCTGCGAAACGCACACCGTTGCTCAACTCGGAGGTCAGCACTTTGGCGCTGGATAGTTCATCGATTACCTGCGGCACCACGATGGTGGGGTGATCTTTGTACAACTGGGCAAAGTGTCGTTGACGGCTGGCCTCAAGTTTGTAGTCCAACTCTTCAGAGACACGCGCCTTCAACTCATCAACAAATGGTCCAACTTCGAGCCCCTTGAATAGGACTCCTAGCATCTGAGTGAGAAACGCCGTGTTGGACAAATCCGCGGCGATAGCTTTTTCTACCCCGGGGTACTGCACTTTGACTGCAACGCGGCGGCCGTCGTGCAGGGTCGCCGCGTGCACCTGGCCAATCGATGCCGACGCCAGAGGTAAGCGATCCCACGACGCAAACAATTGGTCAGGGTGTTTGCCCAGTTCGGACTCGATGACCGAGGCCGCCAAATCTGCCGCCATGGGTGGTGCATCGCTTTGCAACGTCGCCAGTTGGGCTCGTAGATGTTCAGGAAAACCCTCGTTGACAAAACTAGCCATCTGGCCAAGCTTCATCAACACACCCTTCATGTTGCCCAACGCCTCGGTGACCTGTTCGGCTGACTTCAGTTCGTATTGGCGATCAAGTTCTTCTTTGCGATCGTCCGACGCCACTGAGCGACGCACGTGATGTGCCGCGTAGGTTGCCCCGGAGGTTGCTCCGACCTTGACTAAGTCGGCAGTCCGTGTGAGTCGATCGGTCGACGGCAGAGCTATGGACGCTGCCGACGTGACCGGCCCGCCCTTCTTGAATAGCCGGCCGCTGGTGACCCATCGGCCGACAGCTGCCGCCAGCACAACTACCCCCAATGCACGGGTTTGAGTGGAAGAGAGAAAAGGAAGTTGCATGGCAAAAGAAACGATAGGGCGCTACGAAGCCCTATCGGCAGCGCACGACCTGACCTTGATCAGAGTCGATCAGGCCCCAAATGCCTTCATCAACGCAGCGAGCTCGTCACCGGGGCCCCGAGGGATCGTGTAGCCCTCGGTGTCACGGATTTGCTCGAAGTGATCTCGAACGTCTTCCAACGAGAGTTCTGCGTTGAAGTATCCCTCTGTCATGCCGATGAAGAACCGGGCAACCCGTCCACCTGCCGCGGAATAGATCTCGCCGCTGACCGGGCAGTCTTCGTGGCACAACCACGCCACCACTGGTGAGACAAACTTCGGATCGAGCTTGTCGGCAGCGGCACCGAGAAGATCTTCAGTCATACGTGTACGTGCGATTGGGGCTAAGGCATTGACTTTGATGTTGTACTTGGCACCTTCTGCAGCAAGGACTCGGCTGAAGCCAACCAATCCCATTTTGGCTGCGCCATAGTTGGCTTGGCCGAAGTTACCGAGCACACCCGAGTTGGACGAGGTGTTGACGACGCGGCCGTAGCCCTGCTCTCGCATGGTGACCCACGCTGCCCGGGTGACATTGAACGCACCCTTGAGATGCACATCGAGCACCGCGTCAACCATGTCGGGTGTCATGTTGTGGAACGTCTTGTCTCGCAAGATGCCGGCGTTGTTGATGATGATGTCGACACGACCAAATACGTCGAGTGCAGTCTTGATGATGCCCTCGCCACCTTCGGGAGTAGACACCGAATGCCCGTCGGCTACAGCAACCCCTCCGGCGTCAGTGATCTCCTTGACAACCTTTGCCGCCGGCCCGTCGGATGCGCCGCTGCCATCTACTGATCCGCCGAGATCATTCACGACGATTTGGGCGCCCCGCGAGGCAAGCAGCAGCGCATGCTCGCGACCGAGGCCGCCGCCGGCTCCGGTGATGACAGCGACTCGGTTTTCAAATGACAACGGTGCAGACACGTACTGACTCCTGGGCACAAAGGTGGAACATCGGGATGGATGCGGGGCAACAGACTAAACGCCAGTAGGGCTCATCAGAAAAGCGGGTGGGTGGATGAACCCACCATCACTTCAGCGTTGTCCCTTAAGTGCGTCTGAGTGAGGTCCGATGTTGGTGGCGGAGATGTTGCACGTGCCGCTAGAGAATCAACTTCCAGCCGATCTAGCCTCGCCAGGCGCGCCCGCTCGCATGCCGGAAGCGCTTCAACCACAAAGGATTGCGGCAGTAAATCTCTACGTGGTGATCCCCATGTACAACGAGGCAAAGCGCCTTGGCACGACCATGGAAGTCCTCGCTCGGTCATCGTTGAATCGGCCCGATGTCCAGTTCTTGTTTAGCGACGATGGGTCGACTGATCACTCCGATGAGATCGCCCTGGAGACCAGTGCTCACGTTGGCTTCGTTCGGCCGCTCGAAGTCAGTGTCGATCGGACCAATCGCGGGAAAGGTGCAGCAGTTCGGCGAGGTGTGTTGGCTGCTGTTGATCGAGGCGCCCCCTACATCGCCTTTCTCGACGCCGACCTCTCGCTTGACCCATCGGTGCTTGATGAAGCGCTGGCAACGTTTGCTCGGACGTCAGCCGATGTGGTTGTTGGTGAACGGATCGTGGAGTCATCCCAGCAACCGAAGCTTCGCCGGCTCATCAGCCTGTCGTTTCGTTACCTGACCTCCCGGCTGGCTCCGACGGGTGTGTCCGACACTCAATGCGCGTGCAAAGTGTTCACCAGCGCTGCGGCTGAAATATGTTTCGAACCGCTCGGCACCCCCGGTTTTGCTTTCGACGTCGAAGTGTTGGTGCGTGCTCACCAGTCTTCACTCCGAGTGGTGGAGTTTCCCGTTGCCTGGCAACATACCCCTGGGTCTCGAGTGAACCCCATCACCGATTCGATCAAGATGGCGATCGACGTGCTTCGGATCCGCCGTTCTATTCGCTCGTGAACCCGGTGACCTGAACCGGACGACACGAACTCGGTGACACAATGGCCGAATGGTCATTGAAGAACTTCAGTTTCTGGTGAGCGAAGCGGATCGAGAGCAGTTTCTCGAAGTGGAAGGGCGGGTCTGGACTGGTTTCTTGCAAACCTGCGACGGGTTTCTCCACAAAGAAACGTGGGTGCCGGAAGATGATCCCGACCGTGTAGTGGTCATGATTTGGTGGAACACCATGGAACAGTGGAAATCGATCACGATGGAACAGTGTGATGCAGTGGATGCCGAGATGGGGGAGTGGCTCCGACCAATCGATGTTGCTCGCGCCCATCATGTCGTACGTAGGACCGAACAAAACACCCGTCCTGCGTGACTGATTCTGCGTCGACGCACGACTCTTTTTTGGAGTTGCTGCGGAACATCTCTGTGTTACGTGTGGTGTTTCTGCATTTGATGCTCCGGCCAACGCTGGTGTACCTCCCATGGATCCAATGGATCTACCCGGGCATGCCAGAGATCTTCTTCGTCGCTGGAGCACTAGCGGCTAAGTCGCTGCAGCGACGTGACGCTCGTCGGGTAATTGGAGATCGGCTGCGTCGAGTACTGATTCCCTATGCTGCGTATGTCCCAATTGCGCTGGTGGCGATGGTGATCACTGATCGACGCAGTAGCGCCAGCGGGGCAACACTTTCGCCTCAAGGAGCGGGTTCGTTCGTGCTGCCCTTGTTCACGCCGACGGGGTCAACCAACCGGGTTGTGCTGTGGAGTCACCTGTGGTTTGTCACGGTGTTTTTGTGGCTGATTGTGATGACGCCGTTGCTGTTGAAGGTGGTCAAACGCGTGGGTGGGTTGACCCTCCTCCTACCATTGGTCGTTTTCGGGGTGTCGATCGCAGCGCAAAAGTTGAGCGGTGTTCGGGTGCCGACGGAGGTCGTCAACACGAGTCAGTTCGGGACGTTTTACGTGCTGGGTCTGCTTGCCGGGAGCCACAAACTCGGTCGCCTTGCGCCCGGTGATGCCCGATCGGTTCGACCGTGGCTTGGGATTGGGGCCCTGTTCGGGGTCATTGGCACGACGGTGGCGTTGGTGATCGAACCGATTTCGGATCGGAAACCAGTTGAACTGTATAGTAGTAAGTCTGCATATTTGTTTATCGGCGCTGCCTGGCTTGCCCTTGCGTTAGGGTTTCATCGACC
>JANMEI010000073.1:0-1372 GCA_031376865.1 Acidimicrobiia bacterium
TTCCGATCAACGTTTGCGTTGCTTCTGAAACGTGTGCTTCCATCGATTCCAGCGTGTCACCGGTGATGGCAGGAGTCGCCGTGCCGTACCCAATACCGATACGCCCGTCGTCGACGGTAATCTGAACGCGTAGCGCTTCAACGGAATCCGTTTCGCGGATCGCTGTGCGGAATGTTTCTCGAAGCGGTAGCTGCACACGTTCGGTTTTGACCTCGGAGATCACCCGCTCAGTCTTGCCGAGTTTTGGGGCCGGAACGCGAAACGAACCGGGCAGTGCCCGGCTCGCTTAAAACAACAGTTAATCAGTAACTGATCACTTGCCACCCTCGTTGAGGGTAATGGTTGCGGCAGTAAACCCGGCACCCTTGATGTCCACGCCACCGGCAGTCCACGCTTCGTGTGACTTCGTGACGAAGTCGTTCGTGAAGGCTTGCCCGTCAACTGCTTTGGTCAGAACCGTTGCGCCTTCGGCATTTTTGGTCTCGGCTGCGATCTTCACCGTTTGGTCCCACTGGGCCTGGTTGATCATGCCGATGCCGGCGGTGGATGGCCAAATCAACTTATTGATCTCGTTCATCTGCCACTGCTGGTGACTCTTGCCCAAGGTTGAACCCTTCGCCACCACGATGTCGACGCACTTGTCAGCATTGTCTCGGCAGAACACCCAACCCTGGATGGATGCGTTCACGAACTTCTGGGTCTGATCGGCATAGGCAGCGTCGCCGAGCTTCTCGGTGTTGGCCCAGATAGCGTCTTGCAACATGGCCGTGCCTTCGTCGTTCCAATTGATAACGCTGAACTGGTCGGCGGTATAGAGCTTGCCGTCAGGGCCCTTGGCCTCGAGCAGCTGTGCGTATTCGTTGTACGTCATGGCCTGGGCAGCGTCGATTTCTTTCTTCAACAATGCCTGCATGTCGAAGTTCTGCTGTACGAGCGTTACGTCTTTGGCTGGGTCAAGCCCAGCCTTGGTCATGCCGCCGAACAACTCGAACTCGTTACCGAAACCCCAGTTACCAACTTTCTTGCCCTTCAAATCAGCTGCGGTTGCGATGCCAGAATCTTTCCACGAGACCTGCAAAGTGCCGGACCGTTCGAAAATCTGAGCAACGTTGGTAATGGCTGCGCCTTGTTCGCGCGAGGCCAATGCCTTTGGTACCCACGAGATGGCGTAGTCGACTGCGCCGGTAGCAAGTTGGGTTTGTGGAACGATATCGACACCACCTTCGACAATGGTGACGTCGAGGCACATTGCCTTATAAAAGCCCTGATCAACCGCAGCGAAATAGCCTGCGAACTGGGCTTGCGTCACCCACTGCAGCTGCAACTTCACCGGCTTAGTTTCGGTGCACTCAGCTGCTGCGGCAGCGGCCAC
>JANMEI010000076.1:0-7145 GCA_031376865.1 Acidimicrobiia bacterium
GCTCAGATTTCGTTGCAGCAAGCGCAGGACCGCTTGGGCGACTTCAAAATCGTTGCGCCGTTCGACGGTGTCATTACGGCGGTGGCCGTCAAGAAGGGAGAGCAAGCCGTCCCAGGAACAGCAGCGGTGACCTTGATGACTACTACCGGATTCTTGGTTCGAGTCGGCTTCCCTGAAGTTGATGCTGCTCGTATCAAAGCCGGCGACAGCGCCGACATCACCTTTGACGCACTACCAGAAGCCCCGGTCAAAGGCACGGTCGAATCGGTCGAGCCCACGGCAACCGCAGTAAATGGTGTGTCTACGTACTATGCACGGGTCTTGCTCGACTCGATTCCACCAACGATTCGAGTCGGCATGAACGGCAACGTCAAGGTGTTGACCGAAGTCAAGAAAGATGCCGTGACGATAGCTCTCACTGCCGTCGGGCAAAACGAAGATGGCGAGTCAACCGCACGCAAAGTCACCAAGGTGGTACCTGCCAAGGATGGCAAAGCCGAAAAGCGAACTATTGAAGTTGTAACAGTCTCGCTTGGTGTCACCGCTGACGGCAAGATCGAAATCCTTGAAGGCCTGAAAGATGGCGACAAGGTTGAGCTCACTCCCGAGGTGAAGAAATGAGACCCCCCACACCACGGGAACAATTCCCGCAGTGGTCAGACGACGGCACCGACGGAAACGAAAATGTCAACAACGTCATCGAGATCATCAACGTCTCAAAAATCTACGGCGAAGACGACAGCGAAGTCAGGGCTCTCGACGACATCAGCCTCACGATTGCAGAAGGCGACTTCGTCACCATCATGGGGTCATCCGGCTCCGGCAAGTCAACCTTGATGAACATCCTTGGTTGCCTCGACGTGCCCACCAAAGGCACCTACCGACTCGACGGAATCGACGTTGCTACTCTCCGGGAGAATGATCTTGCCGATCTTCGCAACACTCGCATCGGGTTCATCTTTCAAAGCTTCAACTTGCTTCGCCGCACCTCAGCGGTTCGTAACGTCGAAGTGCCGTTGGCTTACGCTGGGGTGCCTCGCAGAGAACGTCGAACGCTGGCCATCAAGGCGCTGACCGCCGTAGGACTTGGTCAGCGCGCTGATCATCAGCCCTCACAGTTGTCGGGTGGCCAGATGCAACGTGTGGCAGTAGCTCGGGCACTTGTCACTAACCCTGCAATGGTGTTGGCCGACGAACCAACCGGCAACCTTGACTCGGCTTCAACCGCAGACGTCATTCGACTGCTGGAAGAGCTGAACGCCGAGGGCCGCACCATCGTGTGGATCACCCACGAAGACGAAGTTGCCAAACATTCCAAGCGACGAATTGTCTTGGTCGACGGCAAGATCAAAAGCGATGACCGGGTGGTCGGCGTCCGTGACCTTCCACCGATGTACAGCCCGAACCAATCCCCTGACCAATCCCATTCACCCCAATCCGCACACCAGGCAGTCTGATCATGTTGATCGAAAACTTTCGCATCGCCTTCACCGGCCTCTTCTCCAACAAGCTCCGCACCATGTTGTCTGTGTTGGGCATCCTTATTGGCGTGATGTCAGTAACGCTGCTTCTTGCAGTCGGTACCGGCGCAGCAAAGACCATCGACAAGCAGGTCTCCGACCTTGGTGCTGGCGTGGTCTACGTGTTCCCCCGAGGTTTTCAGGGAGTCGCACAAACTAAAGAACCAGCAATCACCAAAGCAGACATGGCTGCGTTGAAGAGCTCGCCGCTGGCACCTTCGATCCTACGAGTGGCCCCCGAGTTGCAGTTGGGTGATGGCAATGCCACCAACGGATCGAAGTCAACGAAGCCGGCCAAAACAATTGGAACCGACAGTGAGTGGTTCAAGGTGTTCGCCCGGCCCGCTGTTACTGGTTTGATCCTCAGCGAACAAGATGTAACAGCACGGCGGCGGGTCGTCGTTATCGGAAAGACGATCGCCAGAAAACTGTTCCCTGGGGAATCCGCGGTGGGTCGATCGATCCGAATCAACGGCGTGGACTTCCAAATCATCGGACTCCTACAACCACGTGGTGGCGGCCTCGACGGTGACCAAGACGCGATCATCTTGATGCCGTACACAGCCATGACCGACACGTTGACTGGCACGTTCAAAACCTTCAGTGACTTGGCAGTTCAAGGCCGCCCCGGCACAGCAGCCGGTGTCACGAAGAAGGAACTCGATCGGGTTCTTGCTTCAACCCACAAGATCACTGATCCCAAGAAGTATGACTGGGACACATTTGACAACGCACAGCTTGCTTCGATCACCGCCAATATTTCGGTCGCGTTCCGTGGTCTGCTCGGCTTGATTGCTGGCATCTCGCTCCTGGTCGGTGGTATCGGCGTCATGAACATCATGTTGGTGACCGTGACCGAACGAACGAGAGAGATCGGCATCCGCAAAGCACTCGGTGCGAGACGGTCAAACCTTCTCTTGCAGTTCCTTATCGAATCAATCGTGTTGACCGGCGTAGGTGGTTTGCTCGGCGTTGCACTGGGTGGTGGTTTGGCGCAGATCAGGATCGGTTCATTCGGAGCATCGTTCCAACCGTGGATGGCCGGGCTTGCATTCGGCGTGTCGGTCTTTATCGGTGTCGTCTTCGGCGTGTACCCGGCTAACCGTGCCGCCAAGCTGCGCCCCATCGACGCTCTCCGTTACGAGTAAATCCCTCAGTTCGACAATCGGCCCCCGGGCCGTCCAGTCCCCAAAATCCCCCCAAAGGGACGACCCCTGCAGCCCGCTCTCTCCCCGGGCGCTGCAGGGGTCGTGTCATTTCTTTGGCTGCCTTATGTGCAGAACACGGGCACGAATGCCCGCCCTTTGCACTATTCACGCCCAAGAAGTGTTCGAAGTTGTTCAATCAGCGTGTCTGGCTTTCGGATATCAGCGACCACGACCGGAATCATGATCCATCTCGCCACGGTGAGTTCTCGGTCACGAGTCATGGTTGAACCCCAATCGGTCGGGTTGGAATGAAACTGCCAGCTCTGAGCTTCGAGACCAATTCGTCGGGTGGGCCACCCCGTGTCGAGGACTCGCCATTTCCCGGTGGGCAGCGTCACCCGGAAGTTTCTGGTTGGAAGTGGCAACTGAGCCCTTTTCAGCAACTTGTCCAAGTCATATTCGAGAAACCCGCGAACCAGCCCCTGCCCGTTGAGACGATCGAGCAACAGTTCCGTGAGAACTGGACGCCCATGAAACGATCCGCAGGACTCAGCACAACGAAGGATCCGTTGGAACGATGCAAGCTTGGCTTGCACCACTGAATCCATTGCGACTGCCAACTCATCAGCATCGAGCACCGCCGCTGATTCGATAATTGCTCGCCACGGACGCGAGATCTCAACCCCGAACTTTCTCGATTGGTCAGCAACCGGCAGTTCACCCGAACTTCGATGTGATCGAACCCCGGCGATGCGAATCTGTTTGGGACTTGACACATGAGCCGCCAGGCTCCGATCCTTCAACAGAGCACCGTACGCTGCAAGAGCTGTTGTATGAGACACCCAGCTTCCCGCGCTGACAAGTACTGCGGCAATAGATTTGCGTAGTGGGGTCAGATCAATCTGCGCTACCCGTCTGACGCCTCGACTCACCGGGAGCAACAGTCCGCTCTGGGTGCGCCGGGTAATGGATTGCGAATCGACGCCAGCTGCGTACAGCGGTGCTAGCGGCACAAGTCCATCGTGCAGCTTGGCGTAAGTAGCGATGAGGTGATCTATTCGATTGGCTGACATTCGGCCTCCGGGCGTATGAAAGTGGAGAGGCCGTGCAAGCGGCTTGTGTGCAAAACACGGGCACCAATGCCCGCCTTCTGCACACAACAGAGCTGGCGAGCCGGGCAAGAGGCCCGGTGTCATCAGTATGAACGAGGGGTATGTCAGTTTCTGGTTTTATCGGCCAGCATTGCGGAGCAGTTTTTCCGCCGTGCACACATTCGCCCTCCTTTCGGAGGGTTTCGGATTTGGACAACAACCTCACTAGGTTGTCGTCATGGCATCACTGAACCGGCCCGTCAAACTTGCTCCGTTCACCCAAAAGCCGTGCACTGTTGCAATCGTTGGCGGAGGTATCTCCGGAATGGCGACAGCGCTGGCGCTGTCGCGAGCTGGCCACATGATCACGCTGTTCGAACGCGACGACATCCCACTTGCAGCAAATCCGCATGATGCATTTGAGGTCGACCGGCGAGGGGCTCCACAGGTCCGGCATTCGCATGCGTTTCTCGCTCGGCTTCGCAATCTGTTGCGAGACGAGTATCCCGATATTCTCGAAGCGCTGTACGCCGCCGGCGCCACCGACCTTCGATTCGGCGATGGCATTCCGGCCACTATCACGGACTATCAACCCGAAGCAGGTGATGACGACCTGACCATGCTTGCCTGTCGGCGCACCACATTTGAGTGGGTGATTCGCAAGACCGTTGCTGAAGAGGGGCGAGTTATCGTTCACAGCGGAACAGAAGTCACTGGGCTCATAACCAGTGGCACTTCCCCCGAGGGTCAACCGATCGTGTCTGGTGTTCAGCTGGGTGAGTGCGGCACCATGTCGTTCGATTGGACGATCGTGGCCACCGGTCGACGTGGCGCACTCCCCGCATGGCTTGAGGCCTTAGGAACCGCTGCGCCCCATGAGATCGTTGATGACTCGGGCATTGTCTACTTCTCACGCTTCTACCGACTCAATGAGGGCATGCAGATTCCCCCTCGGACCGGTCCGATCGGTGGTGATCTTGGCTATTTGAAGTACGGCGTGTTTGCTGGCGACAATGGCACCTTCTCGTTGACGCTTGCTTGCGCCACCGATGACGCTGTCACTCGTAAGGCGCTTGACAGCGAAGACCGATTTGATGAAGTAGGACGCGCGCTTACCTTTACCAAGGACTATCTCGATGGACGGGCAACGGCGATCACACCCGTTCACAAGATTGCCGGGCTGATCAGCCGATGGCGTGACTACGTCGCTGACGGCAAACCATTAGCGCTTGGCGTTCTTCCAGTAGGCGACGCGCACCTTGCCACCAATCCGTTGTACGGACGCGGTTGCACAACCGGGTTTGTCAACGCTCATTTGCTGGCGCAGGTGTTTGCCCATCACGATGCCGCTGACCTGCAGACCATTGCGCTCGAACATGATGCTGCCATTACTGCCGAACTGAAGCCGTGGGTGATGCAAACCATGCAAACCGACGCCGATGCACGGCGCGTGGCAACCGCCATTCTCAACGGTGAAGACCCCGATGCTGACCAGACCGATCCGCGTACGTTCATGCGTTCGGTGTTTCGCGATGGCCTTCGCCCTGCGATGCGAACCGATGCCACGGTGTTGCGTTCATTCTTTCGCAACTTCAATCTGCTGACCCCTCCGGACGCGCTGGCCAAAGACCCGGACTTCGGTGCTCGGGTGCTGCGCGCCTACCAAGAGCGAGACACACGGCCACCCGAGCCGTACATGGGCCCCGATCGATCCTCGTTGCTTGAATTGATCGGCGCCGGGTCCACGGAGTAGCACTACACCCATGCCTGCGCATCTTGGAGCTCAACGTCCCTTCGGTCTTGGCTACTGGCCGCTACCCGAAGATGATCCGGGCGTGGCCGTGCAGCGTGAAGACATCCGTATTGTCACGACCGACAAAGCGTTGGTCCGTGGGGTGTTGTGGACTCCACCGGTTGGTACACCTACCAAAAAGACGGCCGTGATTCTCAGTCACCCTCGAGGTGATTTCAGCGTGCACTATGCATGTCCATTGCTGGCAGCCCAAGGGTACGCCACGTTGGGTTTCGGAACCCGGTACCAAAACAACGACACCGATTGCCTGCACGAACTCTGTGTCACCGATGTCGAAGCGGTAGCCAAGTATTTGAAAGAAGAACGCGGCTTCGAGGCTGTCGTGCTGCTGGGCAATTCGGGCGGCGGGTCGCTGATGGCACTAGCGCACGCGTCGACTGGTATCGGCGACGGATGGATTGGCATGGCGGCACATCCCGGGGAAGGCATGTTCATGGGCAAGGTGATCGATCCATCGGTAGCCGATGAAGATGACCCTGCGTCAATCGTGCCCGAATTAGACATGTACAACCCCGAAAACGGTTGGCGGCCCTGGCCTCATCCGTGTACGTACGACCGTGGATGGCTGGCAACGTACCGGGCGGCTCAACTGGCACGCATCGGCCGTATCGATGCAATCGCCAAGACTGCGCTCGAGGATGCCGGACTGGCGATCGAACAGCTGAAAGCGAACGGCAAACCCGAGACCCCGGAAGCTCTGCGTGCATATCGACGGACGCGCGCACGAGCAGTTCACATGAAGTACCTCGTGATTTATCGCACCCTTGCTGATCCGGCGTACCTGGACCTGAGCATTGATCCTGACGAACGGCCGATGGGTTCGCTGTTTGCCTTTCCCGATCCGTTCGACGCAAACTACGGGCGCGGTGGGTTGGCGAGAACCATGACGGCGAGAGGTTGGCTGTCTACTTGGTCGGCGCTATCGAGCCATGCACGGTTGGCCGAAACCATGCCGAACGTGAAGGTTCCGACGCTCATCATCCATCCAACCGCCGACACCGAAATCCGAGTGCCAGAAGCATTGGAAATTCGCGACGCAAGTGGCGCGACCGATATGACCTACATCGAGATGAAGGGCGCCCTGCACTACCTGGAAGGCAGCCGACCAGAGGCAATGGCTCATGTGGTCGATTGGCTGAACAAGCGCTACCCGTAAACCGCTACTGGTAGTTCAAGAAAACAGGAATTGGCTGTACCTTGCCACCGAGTACTTGTTCAGGGGTCAGCAACGGGGTGTCGAGCTTCGGATCGGTAAAGAGCTTGAACCCCGACAGCTTGGTTGGCATGCCTCGCAGCGCAACAACATATGAAGCCAACTTACGTTCCGGGGTTCCGAAACCATCCATGTTGGACACCAGTCGGATGGATGGTGGCGTTTTGATCTTCGATGGGTTAGTGACCATGAAATCCCGGAAGCGATGAACGACCAGCAACTTCGGTCCAATCTTCTGTTCACGCACAATTCGATCCAACAAATCCACCGCTGCATTTATGTCGACCGCGTCCATACTGCCAATGGTGGATCCGGGCTTCTTCCCCGGTGGCATATCCCATTCGGGGTCAAGTGCTAAGT
>JANMEI010000084.1:0-5542 GCA_031376865.1 Acidimicrobiia bacterium
GCCGGGCTCGAACTGCTCGAAGGTCTAGGCGAACTGTTGCCGGGCAATCATCGTGTCGCTGCCGTTAGGGCTGAACTCGCTCAACGCTGTGGAGATATCGATCTTGCCCGCCGTTCACTGAACGAGGCACTTGCTCTGTGCACGAATGAAATTGAACATTCGTATCTCACTGCCAAACTGCACAGGCTGACACTGCACAGGTTGACTCAGATTAACCACTGAACAATGAAGTCGGATTGTTGAAGTTCTGTATCTGTCCACTTGCCTTCGCTTACTAGCCCTGCAGCGAGGGCACCGATTGCGTCAGCACTTTTTCCAGCGAAACCGTTGCAGCCCGCAGCCACCACCAACCCGTCATCAAGATGATCGACATAGGGAAGCGTCGATGGGGTTTCTGGTATCAAACATGGCTTCGTTGCCCAGTTCGTTGACTGAATACCGGGTACCAAACCTTCGAGCAGTCGCCTGAGATGGGGCATCTGTTGCAGGTGCTCATCGCTACGCATCCATGATCGACGATCAACTGCAGTGGGAAGGTTTCGCCGGGTCACCAACTCGGCACCAAGTTTAATGCGCACGGTGCCATCCGGGTACGTCGTTGGAGGCACCATGTACACGTTGTCAGTCGACTCGTCGTTGACGTCAGCGATGACCGCTGGTAGCTCGGCCAGCCGTGCCTGTTCGTCGGGCTCAAGCACCGCGGTAACGATCGTTTCGTTTCGAACCTCGAACGCAAGGTGACCCCACGGCGCAATGAACTCATCGGTATGTGGACCCGCCGCGACCAGCACACGCTCGGCTTCGCAGCTGCTGCCGTCATCTAGTTGGATCCGCCATCCACCTCTTCCGCCAACGGCGGCGTCAATTGCTTGGGCAGAGCGTGCGGTTTGACGAATAATCTCCGCGCCTTGCTGCTCACCGATGGTGAGTTGGGCGAGTCGCACGATCCTCGGATCAAGGTGTCCAGCGGGCGCCGGCTCGACGAACGCCTCCCACGGGCCAAGTCCAAGCCGCGGATCCGGGAAACTGCCCTGGGCACGATCGACCGTGCAGGCGATATCGAGTTGCCTCATAGTGTTGCGCAGCGCAGCAACTTCGTCCGAACTTCGGGTTGAGTACACCAATCCCGTTGGACGGTGAAAGCGACGGCCAGACATCTCTTCGATGTCGCCGTAGGCGGCGATCGATCGCTGGGCCAGACGGGCCCACGACAGGTTGGTGTCGAGCATTCGGGTGATGCGCCCCGAGTCGTAGTGGCTGGCGAACGCACCGTTATGAGTGGCGAACTGAAGAGGTTCATCAGGACCGATCCCAACGCAACGCAACCCCGACGTTGCGAGGTACCGCAACGCCGCTGATCCAATCAGCCCTAACCCAATCACCGCAACGTCAAAACGGTTCGTCGAACTCATTGGATGACTGTACGCGCAGATGTGAAGTAGCGAATGCTGACGCAGGTAATGCTGGGGTAGGCCCGCCGTTGAGCAAGACTCAACGTATGAAACCGGAACTCATGAAGACTGAACCAATGAAGCCCGGCCGGATTGTTGCCGTCGGTGGTGGCGCACTGCTGTGGTGCGTCGTGGTCTATACCGCCGCTGTACTCCTCACGAGCGGCACTGACGGGGAGAACATCGGCAAGTTTGTCGGAACGATCTTCTCTGGAATCGCTTTCGGACCACCCGTCTGGCTCTTCATGAAGTGGTACCGGACCAATGAAGGAACTGCCGCTGTTGCCCGTCGGCCAGCCAACGTGACGATGCAACATGCGGCACCCACAGCTGCTGAACAGACCCCACTTGAACCCAGCACTGGTTCTGCACAGGGCCCAGAGGCCAAACTGTCTGAATGACATCTCGTGAAGCCCCGTGGGTGATGCGTACGTACGCCGGGCACTCCACTGCGGCCGCGTCCAACCAGCTGTATCGAACCAACCTGTCGAAGGGGCAAACCGGGTTGTCGATTGCTTTTGATCTGCCAACGCAGACGGGGTATGACTCTGACGATCCAAAAGCGATCGGCGAAGTTGGCAAGGTCGGCGTTCCGGTGTCACACCTCGGGCACATGCAGCAATTGCTCGATGGCATTCCGGTCGAGCAGATGAACACGTCGATGACCATCAACGCCACGGCAGCTTGGTTGTTGGCGCTATACCTGGCCAATGCCGACAATCAAGGCGCGGATCGACGGCAGTTGCAGGGCACCACCCAAAACGACATCGTGAAGGAGTATCTGTCGCGCGGCACCTACATCTTTCCACCCGAGGCATCGAAGCGGTTGATTGTCGACATGGTGACCTACACCGTTCAGCATGTTCCGAAGTGGAACCCAATTAATGTGTGTAGTTACCATTTGCAAGAGGCGGGCGCTACGCCGGTGCAAGAACTCGCTTATGCGTTGGCTACGGCGATCGATGTGCTTGATGCTGTACGCGCCAGCGACCAAGTCGCGCCGGAAGATTTTCCGCAGATTGTCGGCCGCATCTCGTTCTTTGTAAACGCCGGTATTCGGTTCGTGGAAGAGCTGTGCAAGATGCGAGCGTTCACGCAGCTGTGGGATCGTATTTGTCTTGAGCGCTACGGCGTGACCGATCCAAAGTTGCGTCGCTTTCGCTATGGCTTACAGGTGAACTCGCTGGGGCTCACCGAGGCGCAGCCCGAGAACAACGTTGCCCGCATCGTCTTGGAAATGTTGGGCGTCACGCTGTCCAAAGATGCTCGTGCCCGTGCAGTGCAGCTACCAGCATGGAATGAAGCGCTTGGTTTGCCACGTCCATGGGATCAACAGTGGTCATTGCGTCTGCAGCAGGTGTTGGCGTTTGAGACAGATCTGTTGGAGCACGACGACCTCTTCAACGGGTCTCATGTCGTTGAAGCGAAGACCACCGAGCTTGCTGAAGCTGCGTGGACAGAACTGACCGATGTGTTGTCGAGAGGTGGAGCATTCGCGGCGATTGGTGAGTTGAAAAGTCGATTGGTACGTTCACATACAGAGCGCCTGCGTCGAATCGAATCGGGCGACATCAAAGTTGTTGGCGTCAATTGCTTTATCGAAACTGCACCGTCACCGCTGACAACTGGCGACCTCATCGTGACAGTTAATCCCGATGTCGAACGCGCCGCAATTGAGAGCATTGCTGCATGGCGATCAGCTCGCGATGCGAACGCAGTTGCGACTGCACTCGACGCCGTGCGCTCAGCAGCGCAAAATGGCTCAAACATCATGGAGCCATCAATTGCGTTGGCTCACGCCGGTGGAACGACCGGCGAGTGGGCATCTGTGCTGCGCGAGGTATTTGGTGAATTCCGAGCACCAACCGGTGTCGGGGCAGGGGGTAGTGCCACTAGCGTCGGCCTGCTGTCGGTTGCCAAACGATCCCAGCAACTCAAAGGCGGGCCCCCACGATTTTTGGTGGCAAAGCCTGGATTGGATGGGCATTCCAACGGTGCCGAACAGATCGCAGTTGCCGCGCGCGACGCGGGCATGGAAGTGATCTATCAAGGCATCAGGTCAACGACTGACGAGATAGTTTCATCGGCTCGCGATGAAGACCCGGACGTGATTGGTTTGTCGATTCTGTCGGGCTCTCACCTTGAGCTGGTGCCTGATTTAGTACGTCGACTTACAGACTTGGGAATTGACGCGCCGATTGTGTTAGGTGGCATCATTCCCGATGCCGATGCGCAACGCCTGACGCAACTTGGTATTGCTCGTGTGTATACGCCGAAGGATTTCGATATGACCAAGATCATGAATGACATTGTCGACTTGGTCGAGGATTACCGCAGCCAGCAGTGACTGCTACTTTACGGCGGCCAAGACCGCACCGACCAGCAACACCAACACGCCGAGGAGCGGCAAAATGGTGGCAATGAGGGC
This sequence comes from Acidimicrobiia bacterium, assembly GCA_031376865.1. Lineage (GTDB taxonomy): Bacteria > Actinomycetota > Acidimicrobiia > Acidimicrobiales > JANYDT01 > JANNBN01. The sequence goes on from JANMEI010000084.1 coordinate 3,880, forward strand.
AAACACTCGAGCCTGATCCTTGGGCGGCTTTCCGGCTGCGCCGATGGTTTCCCACAGTCCATTGAGCGGCTTGTCGAGGCTCAGACGAATCCGGCTGCGCGCTACCGCTGCTCCACGCACCACGGTCCACGAAACGCCCGAGATCAGCACACACAAGATGAATGCGGCAATCAACACGCCGGTGCTAGAAGAGCTTGCATTGGAGAGACCTCGGCCAATGCTCGACAGAATGGAACTGAGAAACGCACCACCCAGCAAGAAGGCAGGGACGCCCACCGGATTGGAACGCAGGGTGGGTTGTACCCGTTCGGCATCGATGCGTGCCCGACGCACAACGAAGCGCTCGGGCGACGTTGGCGCACATTGCGTTTCGCGGCGAATGTAGATGTGCTTGATTGCCTTGATGACTTCGGCCTGATGGTTTCGTACGATGAAGCGGGCGACGAGTTGAACCAGGAATGATGCGATCGGTTGCAATGGACCCATGGCCGGCAGCTTCGGTGCCCGCGCCCCGTTGCGATCCAACACTTCCAATGCGCGCATCGCAATTCGATGAGCTTCTTCGAATCGCCCGGGAAGAAACAGCGGTTTGATCGCCGCCATTTCTTTGATCATGTCACCTTCGACTTTTCCCTTCGCTCCGAGGTGGTCGAGTATCGAAGACGCTCCCTCAACATCGTCCTTCGAGAGCTGCTTGAACGCGGCTAGGCGCTCGGCGAACTCGTCAACAATGAGATTGCGGTCGTCGTCTGCGTTCAGGGCTTCGGCGTTACTCATGACCAACGCAATGTAGCGCCCAATTGACCAACAATTCTCTTGGTTGAGGATGCGTTTCGAAGTTCGTCTACGACAACGTTTGCCGACCCACAGCAGTCACAGCGAGTTCTTTGCCGTTCTGTGTGAGTAAGCCGTGTTGGATAAGCAGCGTCAGTGCATCGGCAACCGGGGAGTCAGCGCCAGCGAACCGCGATACCTCACCAAGGGCACGCTTCAGCAACGGGACCGAAACGGACCCATCGGTGTCCTCGATGTTCGCTGCTCGTTGCAAGACCCGGCGTTCCGTTGGCCCTAATTCCAACGGAACAAGTACTGCAATCGGCTGTGGAGGAGTTGGAATCCGTTGAGGCATTGCCGCTTGGGGTTGAAACCTCATCGCGCCAAGTTTGTTGACCGGCGCGGGCGCAACCATTGGCTGCATTGGTTGCACCTTCGGGGCTTCGTCGAGTTCGGGCTCGATCTCGTCGAGCTCAATCTCGTCGAATTCGTCCTCGACTTCGGCAACCTCGACGGGAAGTACAACGGCAACCTCAAGGACAGGTTGGGCAACTTCAGACAGATGAGCTGAACTGCCGGCGGTTGGCGCGGTTCGTACGAGTGCGGCCATCCGCTCGGTTTCTTGTTGATCGGCGCGGGCAGCATCAGCAGCTTGCGCCTCTGCGATAACAGCGCGAACCGTATGTGCATCTACAATCCCTTTGGCCGCAGCTTGCTCAACTACCTGGATTGCGTACCCGGGACGACCATCGACGTAGTCGCCGATCATGCGGATGATCTCCGGCGAAGCAATCACGCCACGCCTCTGCGCGATGTCGGCCAAGTCAGCATTTGTGAGAGCTCGCAACTCAATCTCGTCGAGGCCAATCGGAACTGGTCGAATCTGAGG
>JANMEI010000085.1:0-4282 GCA_031376865.1 Acidimicrobiia bacterium
GCCGATTTCGCTGCCCTGGGCGCAGCAATCGATCTGGTCGCAGCCGAAACTGACTGGATCCACGTTGATGTCATGGATGGTCACTTTGTGCCCAACCTCACACTTGGTCCGCCTATCGTGAAATCACTACGTGCTCATACCGAAGCAGTACTGGATTGTCATCTCATGATCACCGATCCGGCAACGTATCTCCCGGCTTTTGCTCAAGCCGGAGCTACCGGGTGCACTGTGCACGTTGAGCTGGGCAGCACCGCCGATCGCATTGCGCAAATGCGAGACCTCGGTTTACGAGTCGGCATCGTCGCTAATCCTGATACACCGTTTGAGGCGGTTGCGCCGTTCCTCGGTGAGGTCGATGTGGTGCTGATGATGACCGTGTTTCCTGGTTTTGGCGGACAATCGTTTATGCCTGAGGTCCTGCCAAAGATTCGCCAAGTCGCTGACGAGCTGGTGCTGATCCATTCGTCGGCAGTGCTGCAAGTCGACGGCGGCATCGACGTACGAACCGCGCCACTCTGTGCTGCAGCGGGCGCCACCGCATTTGTAGCTGGCAATGCCATCTTCGCCCAGCCCGATCCCTTGGCTTCGGCGGCGGCTTTGCGGCAGGCGGCAGAGGCTGGTCAGCGCCCATGACTGCCGGATCGGTGTCCGGCTCCATGCTGGCCAAAGTGATCACGGTGTCTGATGGAGTGTTCCACGGGGCGCGCGAAGATCGAAGCGGGGTCGCGCTTCGAGAGTGTCTTGAAGCGCATGGTTGGACGGTAACTCACTCGGTGGTTGTTGCCGACGGCGTCGAGTCAGTTTCATCGGCACTTCGTCTGCTCGCAGATGAGTTCGCTGGGGTCATCGTGACAACCGGCGGCACCGGGTTCGGGCCTCGTGACCTCACACCGGAGGGCACACTGGCGGTGTTGGAACGACAAGCACCTGGTTTGGCCGAAGCGATGCGACTCGCGAATCCACCGCTTGGTCGATTGAGCCGCGGTGTCGCAGGCACTCTGGGAAAAGTTGTTGTCATCAACACGCCCGGGTCGCCGAAGGGATGTGTTGAATGTCTCGAAGCAGTCATCGACGTGCTTCCTCACGCAGTGTCATTGATGACCGGCGAGACCACGCTGCACTAAGACCACGCTGCACTGAGACCACGATGCACTGAGACCCGGCGGCCTACCAAGTGTCGATCATGGGTCGCCGCTTGACTCCTGGTGTTCGTACGGCCGGGGGCGCTGAATCGAAGGCTGCCATGATCCACCGGCGCGTGTCGGCAGGGTCAATTACATCGTCGATCTCAAATGCGGCGCTGGCATTGATGGCAGAGCCGTGCTCGTACATGCGGCGAACAAGTTCTTGATAGCGGGCCTCTCGTTCCGTTGGATCAGCGATGCCCTCCAGTTCTTTCCGGTAGCCCAACTGAACCGCTCCTTCGAGCCCCATGCCCCCGAATTCTCCGGTAGGCCACGCAACGGTAAAAACCGGGGCTCGGAATCCTCCGCCTGCCATGGCCATGGCGCCCAGCCCGTAGCCCTTTCGAAGCACGACGGTCACAATCGGGACGGTGAGCGATGCTGACGTGACAAATAGTCTTCCCGCATGGCGAACTTGGGCGTGTGTTTCCACTTCCGGGCCCACCATAAATCCAGGGGTGTCACAGAGAAATACGATTGGCAAACCGAACGCGTCGCAGAGCTGCATAAACCGACTGGCTTTGTCGGCACCATCAGGATCCACGGCACCGCCAAGGTGGGTTGGGTTGTTTGCGATCACTCCAACCGGACGTCCGTCGAGCCGAGCCAGCGACGTCACGATGCCAACACCAAAACGTCGGCGAAGTTCCAGGACAGAACCTTCATCAAAAAGCGTCGAGATAGCTACTCGAATGTCGTAGGCGCGCAGACGGTTTTCGGGGACGACGTTACGCAACAGTCGCTGGTCTGCGACGAGTGCCGTTTCGGTGGACATACGCCCTTGAAAATAGCTGAGGTAGCGCTTCGCGAGTTGAGTGGCATTAGCTTCGTCATCAGCTTCGATGTCGATGACACCGTTCTCGCATTGGCTGTCAAACGGTCCAACCTCGGTGGGAGGGTAGACCCCAAGCCCGCCGCCTTCGATCATGGCGGGCCCGCCCATGCCGATGTTTGAATTTCGAGTAGCGATCACCACGTCGCAGCAACCGAGCAGCGCGGCATTACCCGCAAAGCAGTAGCCCGATGTGATGCCAACCAGCGGGACGAGCGCCGACAGCTCAGCGAACAGACGAAAAGCCGGTCCGTCAAGACCGGCGATGCCGATGCCGTCTGTGTCGCCGGGACGCCCTCCACCACCTTCGGCAAAAAGGATGACCGGTAAGGAAAGTTGGGCGGCCAAGGTGAACAATCGATCCTTCTTTCGATGGTTTTGTAAACCTTGTGTGCCGGCCAACACGGTGTAGTCATAGGTCATCACCACACAACGAGATGCCTCTGCCCCAAACTCGCCAGCGTTGACCGTGGCGATGCCCGCAACCATTCCGTCACCCGGGGTGCGCTCAATCAAGTCAACGACAGTACGCCTGGCTTTTTGTGCGGCAAATACCAACGGCGCATACTCGATAAGTGAACCTGGATCGATGAGGTCGTCAATGTTCTCCCGAGCAGTTCGTTGCCCGGTGGCGCGTCGCCGGGCAACCATGTCGAGTCGCGAGGCGTCCTGTCCGAATTGATGCCGGTCGATGACTGCTTGCAGATCAGGCCGTATGTGGTCGAGATCGGCAGAAACGGTGGGAGCTTCCGAGGCGGCCGAGTCGAGTTCAGACGCGCCCAAGGTGACCAGGTTGTCGCCCTCCATCACCGTTGCGCCCGGCGACGAGTGAATGTGGGTCACCCGACCTCCAGTTGCCGCATGGACCTCGTGTTCCATCTTCATGCTTTCCAACACGGCGACCACACCACCGGCGCGGAGCTCGGTTCCGACTGGGGCAATCCACACCACGGTGCCAAGAAGCGGCGCCCCAATGATGGTGGAGGGCGGCTCAGAAGCTGACAGTTGACTCACGATGGCCGACACTAGGTCGAGTGACCGGGGCGAAGCGAACGGCAAATGTGTCCGTCAAACTGACGAAGAACTGAGGACTTTGGATAAATCCGACCGAAGATGTTCAAGAGGGTCGCATTCACCAGGCAGAATCAACGCAATGTCTGTGGGGGAATTGGTTCCAAAGTTGTTGCATGAGCACCTCCAGGAGTGGTTGGGTGCTTGGCCGCCACAGCGTGATGGGGTGACAATCGTCGGCAGTTCTCATCGCACAACACCGGGTTGGGATGCTCTGGTGCACGACGCGATCGGCGTATCGATGCCCGAGTCGGCCATCTTGTCGGTACCGCCGGCCATCGCCGACGAGTTGGCTTCAGTCGTGTTTCCTGGCACCTTAGAAGGTGACCTTGCACTGCTCGGTGAGGTGCTGCCTGAAGTGTTTGGCCGACCTGGACGATTGGGGCGCGGCTTGTTTCGATGGTCGGCGTCACCAACCAAGTCCCCTGACGTTGGTGAGTGGATCCCGACCGAAGATCCTCGGGTGCCCGAGTGGTTACACCCCTTTAACGGCGATGTGTTGATCGCTTGGGATGACGAGGCCCAGTACGGAGCCGGGGTGGGGCGCAAGCAGCACGACGAATTTGGACACGAGTTGTCGGTCGGCACCGAAGAATCGTTGCGAGGCCGTGGCATCGGTCGGCACTTGGTGGCCACTGCAGCGCGTCGAGTGCTCGATGACGGGGCGATCCCGACATATCTGCATGCTCCGGATAACCACGCCAGTGCCAAAGTGGCCGACGCTGCTGGTTTCCCCGATGTTGGCTGGCGAATTTTAGGATTTTGGGGCTAGCCGCTAGGTCAAACGGAGTGTTCGACCTGCAACGACGAGGTACGCCTCGTCCGTGGCGCGACACAGTTGTGCATTGACGCGGCCGAGCGTGTCGCGAAACGTGCGTCCAAGTTCGTTATCAGGGACGAGTCCGAGCCCTACTTCGTTGCTGACCACCACGGTGTCGGTCGTCCGCCGCATGATCGCTGCACAGAGTGCTTCGGCTTGTTGTTCGATGTGCTCGGCACTCACTCCGTCCATGATGAGGTTGGCCACCCAGAACGAGACACAGTCAACGACAACGAAGTGATCATCAGCCAATGCACGCATTGCGCCTGCCAGATCTCGCGGCGCTTCGTGCACCAGCCAGGTCGATGGACGTTCGTCTTGATGACGACGAATTCGATCCTTCATTTCATCGTCGAGGGCCTCGCCGGTGACGAC
>JANMEI010000099.1:0-2025 GCA_031376865.1 Acidimicrobiia bacterium
ATTTCGCTTTGGTTGGTTTAATCCAAATCAAGCTTCCGTTGGTGCTGGTGGAGATGACTTCGGCAGATGCGTTGGGCTCGGATCGGATGTTTAGCTCGTCATCCTCGGCCACCCCGACAACCTTACGGAGCAGGAACCCGGTTGGAAGGCGGTCGCACAGACCCTCACGATCGTTGAACGTCAGGAGATGGCTATTGAATTCGCCATCGGTTCGTTCAAGTACCAACGAGGAGTTACCACTTGATGCTGGCAGTCGAACGGTCAACGTGGCGTTAATCGAACCCTTCACCGATGTTGGTTTGTATCGAGCAAACACCGCGCCGTTTTCGTGATCTTCAACCAAGACGCCTTCAGGGCTAAGTACTACGTACTGATACGGCTCTTCAAACGAGCAGAACACCGATGGCAGTGAACTTGCAGTGACGGCGTCAGCGGGAGTTGCCACCACACCAAGGCCAATTACGCCACCGACCATGGTCGTGGCGATCACCTTCTTCAAGACTCGACTCTGAAACTTCATCGGTGGAACGTAACCGAAATTCGTCACACAGAGCTAGCTCTACATTGGGGAAATGTCGCTTGGCCCACTTACACCCGAAGAGCGTTACTCGTTTGACCTGCAGGGGTATCTTGTCCGCCGGTCCGTCCTCAGCACGGCAGCCATCGACATGCTCCATGCTGAGATCGATGCCGAGGGCTATCCGCCGCCGGCGGAGACGATCGCTAGTCAGCGGTTCACCGGGTTTGTCGGGAGGGCCCGTTCACTGACCAATTTGATGGACCACGAAGCGGTGCTCCCTGTGGTGAAAGAACTCAACGGTGACTATGTGCGCCTGGATCATGCGTACGGCATCCATATGAATCCGGGAACCTCAGGGTTATGGATCCACGGCGGTGCCCAGCCGTTCGACCCGGCGCAGTATTACGGCGTTCATCAGGGCCGGATTCACTGCGGGCTCATCGGGGTGCATTGGGCCTTGGTCGATCACCCGGCTGGAAGCGGTGGCTTCTGTTGTGTGCCCGGATCACATAAGGGTGCGTTCTCTCGGCCAGACACGATTGACTACGGGCATCCTTTGGTTCACGAAGTTGAGTTGAACGCTGGTGATGTTGTGTTCTTTACCGAAGCCATTACCCATGGCACGCTTCCGTGGACCGCGCCCTATGTCCGCCGGTCGGTGTTCTTTAAGTACTCGCCGGGCAACTCGGCCTACAACCTCGGCAACGCAGTTGGACGGGATCTGTTTTTGAACCTCAGCCCAACCCAGCAACAGCTCTGTCAGCTGCCGTCCGTGGCAGGTCATGTACCGGTCGAGGGGTAACAAATCTGTCGGTGGGGTCCAAAAGGACTAGTCCGGGGGGTCCAGGTGACTAGCTGCAAATGAGCAGATGCAACCTTCCGAATGTAAGCGCTTGCAGTCAGTGTGAGTAGGACCAGCAAAGGGTGCCGAAACGGTCCCGATGTCTGAACACCGACCAAGACGAGAACATCATGAATGCAGCTGAACCTCCACACGCACAACTCTCCGCCGTTGTTGATCCTTCCGAACTGCTTCATCTGTGTGCAGACGTTGTCGCAGTCGTACGATCCAATGGTGATGTGCTCTATGTGAACGATGCCGTGCACGACCTACTTGGACAAGATGCAGCATCTCTGGTCGGCGCTTCGATCGTCGAATTGATCCACCCTGAAGATCGAGATCGAGTCTTGCAACGCATGGACGCCGTTTTCCAAGGTGCGGTTCCAACCGTCAATTCCATGCGGTTGCTCCACGCGGCCGGAGACTGGGTGCCGATCGAGCTCACGGCCAAGAGCATGCTGCTTCCCGGCGAGGGTGGCGAGGCCGAGCGAGTGTTGATGGCAAACATCAGAAACGTGTCGGAACGCAACGAACTGTTAGATCGGCTTCGCTGGCAAGCTACCCACGACACCTTGACCGGGCTGTTGTCGCTCGATGGTTTACACGAACAAATCGAGACACACTCGTTCGGAAAATGCGTGGCGGTAATGCGGCTCGATGCTGA
>JANMEI010000106.1:0-1607 GCA_031376865.1 Acidimicrobiia bacterium
TTCACGCCGCCACCATGGTGGTCGCCGGTGTCTATCTGGTTGCCCGGCTGTATGGCGTCTTCTGGAGCGGTTTCTCGATCGCTGTTGGTGGTATGAACCTTGGGGCCATGGTCGGTTCCATCACGTTGGTGATGGCTGCGTTGCTGGCCTTTGTGCAGACCGATATCAAGAAGGTGCTGGCCTACTCAACGGTGTCTCAACTTGGTTACATGGTGATGGGTCTGGCTGTTGGCAGCTGGGCTGGCGCCATCTTCCACCTGGTGACGCACGCGTTTTTCAAGGCGCTGTTGTTCCAAGCGTCGGGTTCCATCGCTCATTCCGGTTCGCATCACAGTTTTGAAATGGAACGTATGGGTGGACTGAAAAAGTTCATGCCGTGGACGTTCGGAACCTTCACCGTTGGCTACCTCGCCCTCTGCGGCGTGCCACCGTTTGCTGGCTTCTGGTCCAAGGACGAAATCCTGACGTCGGCGAAAGTAAACGGCTTCACGTGGGCGTTCATTGCTGGTTCGCTCGGTGCGTTCTTGACCGCTTGCTACATGACCCGGGCCTACACCAAGACGTTCTTCGGCGAGAATCGGCTGCACCTGTTTCACGACGATCACGATGCGCACGCCGCCCACGACGATCATGATTCCCACGATGCGCACGACACCCACGCCGCCCACGATGCGCACGACACCCATGACACCCATGCAGATGGTCATGGCGATGGGCACGACGGTCCACACGAATCCAACAAGTGGATCACCTTGCCGCTCGCTGCTCTCGCAGTGATGAGCGCGTTCGTTGGGTTCTTGCAGTGGCCAGGATGGGGCGGACTTCCGAAGTACAACTTTGAAAAGTTCATTGCCAACCTCACGTTCGAAGAATCGGCATTCAAGTTCCTGCCGCACCCGAAGTTCGAGTTTGGCGTCGCCATTCCGTCGACGTTGCTCGGCTTGGCCGGCATCATCGTCGGCGTCGTCTACTTCAAGGTGTTCAACCACGATCTTGGTCTGGTGAAGCGAGGCGGCATCTTCGGCCTCGTCCACAAGATCCTGAAAAACAAGTACTACCTCGATCATCTCTGGACCGGCGTCATCGTCGGCTCGATCAAGGGTCCCATCTCCAAGGCCGCCTACTGGTTCAACCAGAAGGGTCTCGACGGTGTTGTCAACACCACCGGTTCCACCGCTGTCGGTGTCGCTCGCTTTATGTACAAATTCATCGACCAGGGACTGGTAGACGGAACGGCCAACGGAATTGGCTCCACCGCTAACAGCCTTGGTTCTGGGCTGCGTCAAGCCCAGACCGGCAAAGTTCAAAACTATGCCGCAGTGTTCATCGGGGCTGTCGGCCTCGCCGCCCTCGCCATCATCCTGTTTATCTAGGAGCCACCACCACCATGTCTTTCAACAATACGGTGCTGTCACTCATCACCTTCCTGCCCCTGGTGGTGGCAGCGTTGGTCATCCTCATGCCCGACGAGCCATCACAAAAATTTGTGGCGCTCGTTGGTTCGCTGATCCCGCTGGGGCTGGTGATATGGGTACTGACCAATTACAACTACGTCTCCACCGGTAAGGGCCCAGGCATCGACAAAAACGGTCTGCAGTACACCGTGA
>JANMEI010000131.1:0-3341 GCA_031376865.1 Acidimicrobiia bacterium
ACGAGTTAAGATTACCGTCGTCGACGGGCGTATCGGGATTGGGTACGGCTCGGCGACTGCTGCCATCACCGGTGCCACGCTGGAATCGATGGAAGCACTCGTTTCAGAAGCAACGCAAACGTTGATCGGATGGTCAGTCGATGTCGACCTGTTCGACGACGTGAACCGGCTGACCCCCCAGAGTCCGAGCGGAACTGCTGCAATCGACTTGGCTCTGCACGATCTGTTAGCGGTTGAATACACGCCGGTGTCAGTGATGACCTCAGTGACAATAAGCGCCGGATCCGCTGACGAAATGGTGGTTGCCGCGTTGCGGCGCATTGACCTTGGCTTTACGATTCTGAAACTGAAACTTGGACTTGATCCGGACAACGACCTGGATCGACTTGAGCGGGTGACCGACGCCGTCGCCGGCAGAGCAACCATCTGGGTTGACGCAAATCAAGGCTGGGGCACACTCGAAGAGACGATGATGAACATGGAGCAGGCAGACTCGCTGGGGTGCCTGCCAGCAATGTTGGAGCAACCGGTGAAAGCTAGTGATCGTCAACTGCTTTCAGACATCGCCGAGCGTTTGTGGATTCCCGTTTTCGCGGATGAAAGTGTGCAGACGATTGAACACATCAAACAATTCGCTGACTGGGGCCGAATTAACGGTGTCAACATCAAGTTCATGAAGTTCGGCGGCCTCACCGGATCGCAGCGCGCCGCTGACTACGTCCGCGAACGAGGCTTGCAAGTATTGGTTGGGTCGATGATGGAGCATCCATCATCTGTTGCTGCGGCGATTCGATTCGCGAGCAGTTTGGGAGAGCCAGTACACGACCTCGATGCCGCGTGGTGGTTCGAAGATTCTCAACCTGTCAGCTATCGGGATTCGCATGTCTACGTATGATCCGTTTGTTTCGTCCGATGCAGAGGTGTCGGTGCCGGTGACCACTGTGTGGGCTTCACCAGAGGCTGCTCGTGACATTGACAGCCCCATCACTCAATCGAACCCGCGGGTAGAGCGGTGGATGTCATCGCTCGATCTTCCACTGCGGCTCGATCTACTTGGTCGGGTTCAGACCCAGGCCCTCATGGGTGAAGCGGTGCACGTCATACATAATCGAGACGGTTGGTCCGAGGTGCGGCTGCCGTGGCAGCCAACTGCGCAGGACCCCGCTGGATACCCGGGATGGATACCATCTACACACCTGCGGCCAACGGCTGGAACGGCCGATCCGCGAGTCGTTGTCCAAGGACGACTCGTGTTCGACGAAACGCTCTCCGAGCCGCTGAGCATCGGCACGATCTTGTCCATGCCAGACCAGGGTTCGGTTCGACTTCCAAGTGGCAGTGTGGTGCACGTCTCCGACCAGACGGCCCAGCAGCTCCGACCGCTTGCGCACTTGATGGCCCATCACGTGGCCACCGAAGAGGTCCGAGCGCTTGCGCAGCAATTCCTTGGGCTGAGCTACCTGTGGGGTGGCATGTCCGGTTGGGGAGCAGACTGCTCCGGTCTGGTTCACGTAAGCGCCCGAGCGTCAGGGATCGTGGTTCCTCGGGATTCAACCGACCAGTTCAACGACGCTAAAGCCAACACGTTGGGGCTTGATGCGGACACGCTTCGCTGGTATGCACACCCTGCCGGTCACGAACGCGCTGGTCAGGTTCGTCACGTGGCGTTTGCGCTACCAGGAAACCGGATACTTCATGCTCCCCGCAGCGGTTTTAGCGTAGAAGTCATCAGTGCCGGTGAGGAGCCGTATCGCTCTGACGTGGTTACGCATCGCTCCGATTGAAACGCCAAATACCAAGCGCGCAGATGGCTAGTGCCCACGCAAAATACACGGCACCACCCGCAAACGGGCCCAGTAACTTGACGCCAGTCGTGTCGTTCGGCAGGTCAGTCGTGAGCCGATACATGGCGCTACCCGAAGAGAACGGGAGATAGTTGACAACGCCCCGGATGGGCTTGAAAAAGTCAACCAACAAGATCAGTGCGCTGAGAGAGTTTTCGACGATGAGGGGCATCACGATCACAAAGACGATTCCAAACACTTGGTTACGCAATAGAGCGGTGAGGCCGGCACCGAGCACGCAGAATCCCACTGCATAGAGAGCTGCGCCAAACATGACTCGAAGAACAAACGAGCTGAGCAATGAACCGTCAACGTCGCCGCCGCGCAAAACTGCACCGACGGCAAAGACCACCAAGATGCAGGCGACCGAGAGCACAAACGAAAACAGGGCACTTACCGCGATCTTGGCTATAGCCACAGGGACCCGACGGGGCATAGCGGTCAGCGTTGGCCGAATGGTGCCGTATCGGTACTCGTGCCCGAACGAAAACACCCCGACGAAGGCGCTGCACAGCGCAGTGACCGTAGGGATGCCGATAATGAAGAGCGTTGCCCACCCTTCTTGGCTGGGGTCATTCTTGATAATCGGCAAAGAAAGCAAACCAACCAGAACGCTGAACACCAACGCCACACCCGACAAAATCCACGTCGAACGAAGGGTCTTCAGGCGAGCAACTTCGTAAGCGAACGGTTTCATGATTGCGCTCCTGGAACGAAGAATCCGGGTTGGCCTTGAATCTGGCCCGGGAGCTGGCCCCCGTACTGATTGGCGTCACCCGTGAGCTCCAAAAACGCTTGTTCCAACGATGATCGGTGCATAGCCAACTCGTGCAAGGTGACGCCTGCAGCCATCGCTGCGTCGCCAACAGCGGCGGTCGTGGTGTCATGGATATGAAGCGAGCCATCCTGCTGCTGAGCAGGCTTCAACCCTCGTTCCGCCAGCGCTGCGACCAGACGGGACGCATCAGGGCTACGGACCACGACCCACTGCTGCGAACCTCGGTTGATGAACTCGCTCGTGGGACAATCAGCGATCAGCGCGCCTCGACCAATGACCACAACATGATCGGCCATCAACTCCATCTCAGACAACAAATGACTGGAGACCAGCACCGTACGACCTTGACTGGCGAGGTACTTCAGAAGATCTCTCAACCACTGGATGCCCTGTGGATCAAGTCCGTTGCCCGGTTCGTCAAGGATCAGTACCTTCGGATCGCCAAGCAGTGCAGCTGCGAGGCCGAGGCGCTGGCCCATTCCCAGGGAGAATCCCTTCGGCTTCTTTTTGGCCACCTCATTGAGGCCAACCATGTCGATGCATTCGTCGGCTCGTTTGGGTGGCAGTCCGCTGCCGGCGCACAACATTTTGAGGTGGTTCGATGCCGTTCGGGTGGGATGAAACGCCTTTGCCTCCAACAGCAACCCAACCGCGGCGGACGGGTTTGCCAACTGGGAATACGGCTTTCCATCAAACAACGTGGTCCCCGAACCATGATC
>JANMEI010000137.1:0-4228 GCA_031376865.1 Acidimicrobiia bacterium
ATAGTCCCGCAGCTTTGGCAGCGGGAAGGAACAGTCCAGGGCTGACGAGTTCGCCAGTGGATCGCTGCCAACGAATCAATGCCTCGAATGAATGCAAGTCACCGTATTCGTCCACAATCGGTTGGAAGTACGGAACGAATTCACCATGAGCAAGTGCATTGCGAATACCGATTTCCAAATCGAGCTGTCCGGTTCCTGCTCGGCGAAGTTCATCGTCGGCAACGGCAACTCGCGACCCGCCGCCACGTTTGGCTGCATACATAGCAATGTCCGCGTCACGAAGCAGAGATTCAGTGTCGGCACCGGTGCCGATCGCCAACCCGATGCTGGCGCTAATCACTACCGTGTCGCTACCAAGGGGAAATGGTGTGCGTAACTGCTTGAGTATCTCGTCAGCAAAGGTCACGGCAGATTCGGCGACGGTGTCTTGCGATCCACGGAGCACCACCACAAACTCGTCGCCACCAAAGCGGGCAACTGATTGCACAGCGGGTTGGGCAGCGGCCAGCGCCTGGAACCGTGCGGCAACAGCTTTCAACAACTGGTCGCCACTTTCGTGGCCTCGTGAGTCGTTGACGTTTTTGAATCGATCAAGGTCAGCGAGCAGCACCGCGATTCCTTCGTCGGGGCTTGCATCGGCGATGGCGTCGATCATTCCCGTTCGGTTAGCCAAGCCGGTAAGAACGTCGGTCCGAGCTTGAGCCTGTGCCGTCACGACCAAACCAGTCATCGTCGACTCGTTGCGACGCTGCTGGCGCAATCCGACCAAGGTCGCCAGCGCCAAGGTGAGACTGCCAAGGCCGACTCCAACCTGGAGCGGATAGGTCTTGGTCGGTGTCTGGTAACGCCATGGTCCGATGACAGCGACGTTCAATTTGAGTGCGCCAACTGACTCGGTCGAACGCGCTGTTCGATTTCGGCGGTCTGTGTATTCAATTCCTAATCCGCCGATTGTTTTACGAGCGTTGGTGTCGCCGATCTCGACAACCCGTGCGAGGCCGTTAGGAGAGTCAGGAACGGGCCGAATCACCGAGACGATCCAACCGCGTCCCACCACGGGGACTGCGGCAGCGATCACGTTGACACCGGTACTCGCTGGGTCTTCGGATGGGTCTTCGGTGTCGACAACAAAGTCGTCGCTCTGTCGTTTGAAGTTCAGGATTCCAGCTGCTGTCATTGTGGAGGCTGGAGCCCACACGAGCTTTGGTTCCGCATCTTTGTCTGGTTGTTTGTCAAGTCCGATGTCAGCAAGTGCCCTGTTGTCACTGCCGACGCGCGTCTCGACTCCGCCGGCTCCATCGAAGGTCCGCACGATCGTCGCACGGCTGTCATCTGTTGCTGGCAGCACACCCTTGGTGTCGCCATCAAGGACTGCGCGGTAACCAGTTTCGGCAATCGATTCGTTGCTCATGTATTCGATCAACGACAGATTTCCAAACAGGGACGTGTCAGACCAACCCGATTGAGCCATATGTGCATCAATTGAGCGGCTATCGCTACCCAGTGCAACAGAGTCCGCAAGCTTGCCGAGTCCCTCGAATTGTTTCCGCGCCCCTAGCTGGACGGGTTCGCCGGCTGCGGCTGCGGCAGTTTCGAATCGCTGTTTTGCCTCGCGGTCCAACAACAGATCGGGACCGAGGGTTGCAGCCGCGGTGGCGGTGGCGCCAATCATGAGCGTCGCGGCGACGCGAGCGAAGGCGCTGGGAAGTCGGGCTGGAAAGTCATCGGATCGCACGAGAGAACTATCGGCAGGTACCCCTGACCACCTTGAGTGGTTAAACTCAGCTGGACTTCAGTTCAGCTGACTGGGCCACATCCGGGTTGAAATCGGTGACGAAGCCAAAATGACGCTCGGTGCGATCGAGTAGGTGAGGACGGGTCGACGGCTACTTTTGTCATCATGATTGAGTATCCGACACCCGAGATCGAAGGTCGTTTGCGAACGAGGCAAACGTCTGGATGGCGACCATCAAGCTCGGGCCCTACGGACTCACTTCGCTCGCCACTTGACCCTCCGCAAGGTCCGCCCCGACGGGCGAGCCCACCTGGTGCCCATTTGGTTTGTGTGGGTCCTCGAGAACCCGAGGACAACACCTCTCGCCGGCACCGTCTACGGGGGTGAACGCCGACCGCGAGCGGATTCGTCGAACTTGATAACCACACGCATCAACGCTCAATATCGGCACACCCATTCGAGTCTGGGCCAAGTCATGCACGCAGGATCGCACGACAAAATGCTAAGCGCGCAGTAGCCTCGACGAGGCGAGAATTATCAAGTGGTATGCGCGCTGACTATCGCTGGCTATCGGTTGTTTTGTTCTTCGATTTGAAGCGGTGATATCGAGTGCTGTTTGTGGTGTTCTCATTAGCTCTTTGCCGCTATGGCTTCCACTTCGATGAGTCCACCAGAGTTCTACATGCTCCCATCGGCCTCGGTTACTAAGCCGCGGAGTCGGGAAATCCCATGCCGCGTCGACCGATCTTGTTGAGCTCATTCGTCGGAAAGCGGCCGTGCCAATCCACTTCGTAGTGCTCCTCGGGGAAGTCACTCGGGCTGCGACCGCTGAGGAATGCCTCGCGAACCTGATCTGCATACGCAGCGTTCTTTGTGCACCACGGTGCCGACGGGATGTACAGAACGTTGCCCCAGCCCTGTTGGTTCGTCACCGGGGCGACGGAATGAATCATGTCGCAGTGCCACCACACGGTGTCACCGGGTTCGACATCGGGGATCAGGCTCAACGCCGGAGTGAGAATGCTGTGGAAGCGTTCGTTCACCGGAAAGGTACGACTCAGTCGGACACCGCAAAGGTCGTCGTCGTCGACGTCGTCGAGGAGCGGTCGCAGAAGGAGGTACCCAAACGCCTTCGCGATCGGCACGGTACGCAATACGCCTTGATCGTTTGCCATATCGCTAAGAGCGGTCCAACCCTGAAACGTGCGAAACGCAGAGCACATGGTGGACCCCGGATAGGACACGGCCTCGGTTCGAAACGACGCGTCCCACGGGTCATACGACGCGAAGTCGCCACGGAACAGCAAGCGAAAGGCGATCTGATAGTTCCTGCTCATCCAGAGATCGATCGTTCCCGGGTCGAGATGGGTGCCGAGACCCGACGACGTCGTCCCCGGAGGCCGTCGCCGGATGCGGTCCGGGTACAGGAGGTCGCTATCGGGATCGAACCACTGGTGACCGTTCGACTCATAGGTCCAACAACGATTGAGCACCGAACGCGTTCTGGCCATGCGCGGGTGTTGTCGTGCTTCCATCTGTGCGCGTGACCAATAGATCGGATAGATCTCTGGCTTGGACTCAACGGTCTCGAAGAAGTCGTCGCCGGGACCGCGATAGTTCTCGAAGAAGTGGTTCGTGTCGACGTAGTCGACGATCTCGCGATCCCACTCCTCCGCCGTCGACCGATCGAACGTTCCGCGCACGACCACACAACCGCGGCGCTTAATGTGCTCGCTTTGTTGGATCGTCAGCTCACCTGATGCGATGTCGTCGAACTGAACGATTGGCCAGACCTCTTCGCCGGCGCGACGTACCGCTTCGATATCGGCGATCTCTGCGAGGAGGAACTCCTCGGCCTCGGCGACAACGGCCTCGATCGTGCGCCCGTGCCGAGCAATCTCGTCGCGTATCGCGTGCTTGATGATCCGGGCTGCCTCGGGCACGCTCAGCGGCGTTTCGTCCCAAAAGGGCAGGGTGATTTCAGTATCCATGATTTTCCTCATCGTCGATAGTAGGAGAACGGCACCGTCGTCATTTGACGGAGCCTGCGGTCAGGCCTTCCACGTAATAGCGACCAAATCCGATGTAAGCGAGTGCGGTTGGAATAGCAGCGATCAATGCGCCAGCCATGACGACGTTCCAGTTGACGCTTTGGTTGCCCGAGAGGTTGTTGAGCGCCACGGTCACCGGTTGCTTCCGGGGATCGGTGATGACCACAACGCCAAACAGAAAGTCGTTCCAGATGTTCGTGAACTGGAAGATTCCTGCCACGACGAAACCCGGAAGGGAGACGGGGAGCACAATCGACCGAAACGTCCGGAAGATTCCGGCACCATCGACCGACGCAGCCTCAACGAGTTCTTTGGGAATCGAAACGTAGAAGTTTCTGAACATCAATGTGGTGATCGGAATGCCGTAGACCACATGCACGAGCACGAGGCCGGGGAGCGTTCCGTAAAGATTAATGGTGGATAGAAACTTGATCAACGGAAT
>JANMEI010000152.1:0-6810 GCA_031376865.1 Acidimicrobiia bacterium
CCCAACTCGGTAAGCATGCGGCTAGTCGTTCAGCCCAGGTGTGGTTGAACGGCTACGAACCTAAAAAGCAAAGAACCTGTTTGGTTGGTCTTCACGACCAACCCGAACAGGTTCTTTTTCGCTTTGGTTTGGTGTTCCCAACCCCCAAGCGCGCAGGAGTTTGGACTGTTCGCAGGCGCCCGGCGAGGACACGACATGGCGGGTGGCCCGAAGGGGAAGGGGGCCCATGAGCTTGCGAATGGGAAGGGGCAACCCGGAGGAGACAGGACCCGCCATGACTGGTCCTGGACGCAACGGCTACGTGCGGTGGATCAACACGCCTCGCAGGTTTTTCCCTGCGTGCATATCGGCGTATCCATCGTTGAGGGTTTCGAGGGTGTAGGTCTTGGTGACCAGCTCGTCGAGCTTCAGCGTTCCGGCTTGGTACATAGCGAGGTAGCGCAGGATGTCTTTCGACGGCGATGACTCGCCAAAGAGTGATCCTTGAATGCGCTTTTGGAACAGCGTGAGCATGCCCGGCGAGATGGGGATGCCGGTTTCGGTCAGGTCGCCGAGACCGGTTACCACCACGGTGCCTGCCTTGCGGATGGCATCGAAGCCCTGGGCGATGTGTTCGCCCTTGGTGACACCAACCGTGACGATTGCGGAGTCTGCACCTTGACCGTTGGTGACTGATTGGGCAAAGGCGGTGGCGTCGACCATGTTGGCAAACGCATGGGTGGCTCCGAGCTCCATTGCCTTTTCGCGCTTGAATTCGACCGGGTCGACGGCGATGACGTGCGAGGCACCCTTGATAGCGGCGCCTTGAACGGCGTTGATGCCGATACCGCCGATGCCCATAATGATGACGGTGTCGCCGGGTTGGACGTTGGCAGACTTCTCTGCTGATCCAAATCCGGTGCCGACGCCGCAGCCAACGAGGCAGGCTTTATCGAGCGGAATGTCCTTGGGGATCTTGACTGCGTTGTTGACCGAGCAGACGGTGTACTCAGCAAAGGTGGAAATGCCACACATTTGACCGACCGGTGCACCGTCGAGCGTCATCCGGTAGCTCATGTCCTCGCGGGAACCAAGCAGCAGGGTGGCGCCGGTGTCGCACAGGTTTTGCATGCCGCTGGCGCACCATCGGCAGCGGCCGCAGCCGGGAAGGAATGACATCACCACGTGGTCACCCACGGCGTATCCGGGGGTGTTTGGTCCGATCTTTTCGACGATGCCGGCGCCTTCGTGCCCTCCGCAGACGGGGTACATGCCGAACGGAATGTCTCCGGTGGTCAGGTGGTCATCGGAGTGGCAGAGCCCGGAGGCGACCATTTTGAGCAGCAGTTCGCCTGACCGCGGCTCTTCTAACTCGACTTCGGCCACTTCCCATCGACCGGCGGTCGGTTTGACCGGCATGGACATCAGTAATCCAGCACGAACCTTCACGTTGCCTCCCTCACAGAGCGGTGCTGCAGTTCTGCAGGCACCCTTGGACTGTAACCAAGGTCACACCGATATGCCATCCCAGATCTCACGCGCTCGCGTTGTCGCAGCCCGGAGGAGGTTTGCCTTGACGAGGTATGCCTGGACGAGGTTTAGGCAGTGCCCACTCCACAGGTCTTTTCAATAAAGTTCGCAACGTCGTTCATGGCGATTTCTATCGCTGCATCCCCGCCGTACGTGTTGGCTGCTGCTTCCATTGATCGTGCTGTCGGTTCTGGATCGTTGGGGTCCATTGCTGCAACAAGTGCACCCATTTCCCGGAAATACAGAGTGACGAGCCTTATCTGCGTGGCTGCTGCAACAGTCAAGACGCTTTTCAGCCGCTTTTTGAATTCATTGGCTACGCCGTTGTAATAGCCCTGCATCGCAAACACGCTCATGAACGGGACTGGGTTTCTGAGCGTGGCGTTTTGCTCCAATTCTTCGTTTCGAACCTTCGCCAGATCTGCCAAATTCCGACACCCTTTGGCGATCTCGGCACGATTGGCCGGTGGTTTCTTCGCCTTGGACGACGTTTTTCCCGCTGATGCTGCTTCGGCGGCGACGGATCCGAACACCGGGGTGATCGTGGTGACGACGAGAAGAAGGGTGAGGAGTCGACGAGTTTTCATGTCGACACCGTACGGAAACCAAGAGGTGGGTGTCTGTCTCGAAGGCGACATACGCACGCAGCTCTCGCTGGTTGCTTCGCACCGGGTCGATTGGGCCAGACAGCGTTGTTGTGGCCGGTACGATGGAGATCTTATGTCTATTTTTAAGCGGATTCTGCGCGCGGGTGAGGGCAAGAAGGTTCGTGCCCTGTCGGACATCGTGCCCGAAATCAATGCCTTCGAAGCGCAGATTGAGCGCTTGTCCGATGAGCTGTTGCAGGCCAAGACGGGCGAGTTCAAGCAGCGGTTGGCCAATGGTGCTGATCTCAACGACCTACTCGTCGAGTCCTTTGCGGTCACCCGCGAAGCGTCCAGGCGAGTCATCGGCCAGCGCCATTACGACGAGCAGTTGATGGGCGGTGCGGCGCTGCACTTCGGTTGGATTGCAGAAATGAAGACCGGTGAGGGCAAGACCTTGGTGTCTACCCTTCCGGTGTACCTGAACGGATTAACCGGCAAGGGTGTGCACCTGGTGACCACCAACGATTACCTGGCCAAGCGTGACGCCGAGTGGATGGGCCAAATTCATAAGTGGCTGGGGTTGTCGGTGGGCATTGTTATCCCCGACGACAGTGACTCGTCATCGAAACGTGCGGCCTATGCAGCGGACGTGACGTACTCCACCAACTCCGAGTTGGGTTTCGATTTCTTGCGCGACAACATGGCGATGTCCATTGAAGAACGTGTGCAGCGCGGCCATTACTTTGCCATCGTCGACGAGGTTGACTCCATCTTGATTGACGAGGCTCGCACGCCTCACATCATCTCGGGTCGTGTGGCCGATGCGGCGAAGTTGTATGTGCAGTTCGCGGCCATTGCTCGCAGTTTGAATCGTGGCACCGACTACGAGGTCGACGAAGAGAAGAAGCAGGTTTTCCCAACCGAGTCTGGTGTGGACAAGGTCGAGGCGGCGCTGGGCGTCGAGAACATTTACGACGATCCGTCCGCCGACTTTGTTCATCATCTCAACGCGGCGTTGCGGGCCAAAGAGTTGTATCGCCGTGACGTCGAGTATCTCGTGCAGGGCGGCGAGGTCAACATCGTTGACGAGTTCACCGGTCGTGTGCTCGAAGGTCGCCGATGGTCTGAAGGTTTGCATCAGGCGGTTGAAGCAAAAGAGCGGGTGAAGATCAAAGAAGAGAACCAAACGTTGGCCACCACCACGTTGCAGAACTACTTCCGCCTGTACGAAAAGTTGGCGGGCATGACGGGTACGGCCGAAACCGAGGCTGGCGAGTTTCATTCGACCTACAGCTTGTCGGTGGTGCCCATTCCGACGCATCGTCCGTTGGTTCGCAAGGATCAAGCCGACCTCATCTACAAGGGCGAGAAGCCGAAGTTCGATGCGGTTGCCGATGACATTGCTGAGCGCAGTGCCAAGGGTCAGCCGGTTTTGGTTGGCACGGTGTCGGTCGAGAAGTCTGAGTACCTCTCGCACCTGTTGGAAGAGCGTGGCATTGCTCACGCAGTGTTGAATGCGAAGTTGCATGCCTCAGAAGCCGAGATTGTGGCGCAGGCGGGTCGTAGTGGTGCCGTGACCGTTGCTACCAACATGGCTGGTCGAGGTGTCGACATTTTGCTAGGTGGCAATCCCGAGGGGTTGGCCCGTCGAGAGGTCACCAAGGCCGGTCACAATCCTGCCCTGTTGGATTTGGATGCAGGCGATCCCGATGTGTTTCGCCAACTGGAGGAAAGCCCGGAATTGGCTACTGCTCGTCGTGCGGCTCTCGACGCATACGCTGCGTCAAAGGCTCAGTTCGAAATGGACTGCGCAGCTGATGGCGACAAAGTACGCGAACTTGGTGGTTTGT
Organism: Acidimicrobiia bacterium; assembly: GCA_031376865.1. Lineage (GTDB taxonomy): Bacteria > Actinomycetota > Acidimicrobiia > Acidimicrobiales > JANYDT01 > JANNBN01. The sequence goes on from JANMEI010000152.1 coordinate 3,947, forward strand.
ATGTGTTGGCCACCGAGCGCCACGAAAGCCGTCGTATCGATAACCAGTTGCGTGGTCGTTCCGGTCGTCAGGGTGACCCCGGCGAAAGCCGCTTCTATTTGTCGCTCGACGATGATTTGATGCGTTTGTTTGCCACCGGTGCCATGAACTGGGTGATGGGTAAGTCGCTGCCCGACGATGTGCCGATCGAAGCCAAAATGGTGTCGAAGGCAATTGAACGTGCACAGACCACTGTCGAAGGTCGTAACGCCGAAATTCGTAAGAACGTGTTGAAGTACGACGAGGTGATGAACGAGCAGCGCAAGGTGATCTATGCCAAGCGCAATCAAGTATTGACCGGTAGCAATGTCAACGAGACGCTTCGTGAAAACATCGACTCCGTCATCGAAGACATGGTCGAACGTAACTGCACATCTGAGGTTCGTGAAGACTGGAATTTGGAAAACTTGTTGGCCGATGCGCAAGCGATGTATCCAACTGAGTTTGTGTTGGATGACTTTTCGCAGGCGAGCAACCGGGCGATGTTGACGGAATCATTGCGCACCGAAGCACACGAGTTCTACACCGCAAAAGAAGCGAAGTTGGGCGAAGAAGTTGCCCGTGACGTTGAACGCAATGTGTACCTGAGCATCATCGATCAACGATGGCGTGAGCATCTCGCCGACATGGACTATCTGCAAGAGGGTATTCACCTTCGGGCTATGGGCCAGAAGGATCCGCTGGTCGAATGGCAGCGCGAAGGTTACGCAGCGTTTGGTCATTTGATCGGCACGATCGACGCCGACTTTGTTCGCTACTGCATGCACGCCGAAGTAGTGGTCGAGTCTCATGGCCCAGATATTCGTGACTTGGAGTACACCTCTGGTGAGGACGGCGAGACGCCGTCACGTTTGTCGGGTCTGATTGGCGCCGATGTGTCGCAGTTGTTGGCCGCTCGCGACATGGAAGACGATGACGCTGACGAGGATGGCGGTTTGGTGACCCGGGTGGCCGAGGCCGAAGCAGCTCCGCAGACTCCGATCGTGAAAACCGATCAGGAGAAGTTGGGTCGTAATGAGCCGTGCTGGTGCGGAAGCGGCAAGAAGTTCAAAACCTGCCACGGTAAATGATCGGTTGTGGTGATGTTGCGCGATCATGCCGACGCGCTCGTTGAAGAGCGAGGGCGCCTCCGAGAGGCCGAGAGCTACCTTGGTCTGGCGCGCCTCAAAACGGAGTTCGTCCGTTTGGAAACTGAACTGGCGCGTCCCGACTTGTGGGACGACCCTGAGGTCGGTCGAAAGGTCGGATCTCAGTACGCCGCGGTGAAGGACGACCTCGAAGCGTTGACCGGATTGGCCAGCCATCTCGATGACGCTGACACCTTGTTTGAGCTGGGTACCGAAATGGGTGACGAGTCGGTTGAGCCTGAGTTGCTCGAACATCTGACCGCAGCGCGCAAAGTGTTGGAAGAGTTAGAACTGCGCAGCCTGTTTACCGGCGAATACGACGAAGGCGATGCCATCTTCGAAATTCACTCGGGCGCTGGTGGGGTGGATGCGCAGGACTGGGCCGAGATGCTGATGCGGATGTATATCCGTTGGGCTGAACGGCGCGGTTTTTCTATCGAGATCGAGTCGGTTGCTGAAGGCGCCGAAGCCGGCATCACCACGGCGATCATGATCATAAAAGGCCGGTACGCATACGGGTTGCTATCGGCCGAGCGTGGTGTGCACCGGTTGGTTCGGATCTCCCCGTTTGATCAGCAGGCTCGACGCCAGACGTCGTTTGCTGGGGTGTCGCTGACGCCCTTGATCGAGGATGCAACTTCGAAGGTGACCATCGAAGAAAAAGATATCCGCGTTGACGTGTTTCGGTCGTCGGGTGCTGGTGGTCAGCACATCAACACCACCGATTCCGCGGTGCGGATCACCCATCTCCCTACTGGCATTGTTGTCGGATGCCAAACGGGGCGTAGCCAAATTCAAAACCGAGCTCAAGCGATGATCATGTTGGCAGCCAAGATGATCGAGCGGCAACGTCAAGAACGTGAGCAGATGATGGCCGACATCACCGGCCCGCAAAAGGAAGCGGCGTGGGGTAACCAGATCCGCTCGTATGTCTTGGCTCCGTACCAGTTGGTGAAAGATCTTCGTACCGAATACGAGGTGGGGACGCCCGACGATGTGTTGAACGGCGAGTTGGATGACTTTATGGAGTCATGGTTGCGTTGGCGTCGAGCAAACGAGCCTGCTTCTACCTGACCCAAGCGGAGGGTCAAGTGGCGAGCGTAGCGAGTCCGACGGGCCCGAGCCGTTATCGAGCTAGGTGGGCCACGTGTCAGCTGCTCCCTTGTCATGGAAGCGCCCCGGGCTGAAGCCGGGCGCGGCTCAGCGAGCAGCGCGCGAGCTGTGGGAGCGGCTCGGTGATCCTCGCGACGTGGTTGGGTTCATCGATGTGTCGGCGAATGTGTCGAATAACAAGGTGTTTCGTCTGACGCTGGCTGACGGCACCAACGTGTTCGTCAAGGTATCCAATTATGGGTCCTATTTCTTGTTCCGTGAGGATCATGATCGGCTGACCCGCCTGCATCGAGGCTTGACGGGGACGCGGTTCCAGTCGTTCTTGGCCTTGCCGTTTGTTGGCGCGGATAGTAGTCGTATGCATACGTATTATGATGGTGACCAGTGGGCTATTGCGTACTATGAGGTGGAGGCCCGGTATCGATTGCCCCGCATTCTGAGTGAACGTCAAATCGAGAACTTGGCTGAGGAGATCGGTGCGTTTCACAATGCGACAGTCGCGGCGAGTGAGCTGGTACGGATTCCGCCTACGTCAACCTCGATTAAGTCCGATGCAGTTCACCTGTTGGATCGGGTATCGACTCG
>JANMEI010000246.1:0-12805 GCA_031376865.1 Acidimicrobiia bacterium
CGCATGCTGGTGGCGCAGGCTCAGCGACTGACTATGTTGCTCGTGACCCGAGACGAAATTATCCAAACGTTCTTGTCATCCCAAACAATCGCGTGTTGATCCTGTGCGACGCGAAGTAACCGGTCAGGGCTTGTAAACCACGAACACTTTTCGGATTGTCTCCGTGACGGTCCACGTGCCGCACCATCCCAGTTCGAAAATCGCACTTGATCCTGCGGTGAGGTGATGTGCGTCGCCGCCATCGCGTTGCACCGTCATGGCTCCGGACAGCACGTAAATCACTTCGCCGCGCGTGGTGAACTCCCAGCGCGATTGGCCCGGCTCGCATTCCCAGGTGCCGGACAGAATCTTCTCGTCGGGGCTGGTGAAAAACACATGACTACGCGTGGTGATGTCGCCGCTCAATGGCTCGGCGGATGGTGGGCCCAGCAGCTTCTCGGCCAGGTCGCTAGCGGGGATTTCGGCCGCACGAAAAACAATGGTCATCAGGATCCTTGGTAGGTGGGGACCTGAGCGTAGCCCTGCGGTGCGGTCAGCGGAGGGTCGAGTGGCGAGCGTAGCGAGTCCGAAGGGCCCGAGCCATCTGTGCGCGATTGGTCGATTGCAGCCACGATAAGCGCTAACGGTAAACCGATGATGAACCCGAACGCTGTCCCCAGGCTGATCGCTCCAATGAGGGGTTCCAGAAATCCACTCGTGATCGATCGGCCACCAAACGCAACAAAGAGCAATGTCGAAAGCGAAGCTGAGACGGCACCAGCGATCACCACGGCCCCGAGCACGCCAAGAAACTTTCCTAGGAATCCGCTCGCTTGAAGACTTTTCAGGACCACATGCACCAAGAACGTTGCCATCAACACCATCGTCACCGTTCGGAAGTTGGCAGCGATCCAGTGTTGATGACGTTCGCGATCGAGGTTCATTGTTCGCAGCGCCACCGGCCCGTCAAAATCCGGCCAGAACACATCAGCCAACAGTTCGCGGCCGCCTCCTCCTCGTGGTGTTGGGACCGACAACTTCAGGAAGCCCACCAAAGGCACCGCACGAAACGAGCGACCATCGCTGAGTGCCGACGCAATCGCCCTGAGGGAAAAAGGATTCCCAATCACCACGGAATAGGTCACCATCAGCGCGGCCACCAAGGCAGCTCTACGTTGTCGCGGTTGCGCGGCTGATGTGGCTGTGTATGCGGGTTGAGCAGTCCAGGTCATAGTTCCTCCGACGTTTGCTGAGGCGAACGTAGTTCCTTCGGAGGAATAAGTTCACGGCACCTTCCTCCGGTATTGTTCAACCCGTCGGAAGAGTACCGACCCCACGCCGCACTGGCGCGTTACATCGAGAGAGCTTCACCTCCACCATGAGCATCAGCGATTTCGCCATGAATTGGTTCAGTCTCGCGGGCAAAAACGCGATCGTCACCGGAGGCAACACGGGCCTGGGCCAAGCCTTCTCGTTGGCTCTCGCAAAGGGTGGCGCCAACGTGTTTGTGCCCAGCCTCGCTGACGATGACGGCACCACGAAAAAACTGATCGAGGGCGAAGGTGCTCGCTACGAATTCATGCAGGCCGACATCACCCAACCCGGCGCACCGAAGCAGGTCATCGATGCCTGTGTCGATCAGCTGGGCTCGATCGACATTTTGATCAACTCTGCCGGTGTGTGCCCCATTGCCCCGGTGCTCGAGTTTGATAGGCCGAAGTGGGATTTGACCGTCAACGTCAACCTCACCGCCGCGTTTGAGATGAGCTACGAAGCAGCCAAGCGATTCATCCCGCAGCAGAGCGGCAAGATCATCAACATCTGTTCCATGTTCAGTTTCCTCGGTGGTCAATACAACCCCGCCTACGCTGCCACGAAGCACGGCATCGCCGGGCTCACCAAAGCGTACTGCGATGAACTGGCGCAGCACGGTGTGCAGGTCAATGGCATCGCCCCCGGCTACTACGCCACCGCAATCACCGAGAACACTCGGAGTAATCCCGACTCCAATCGGCGAGTGTTAGAGCACATCCCTGCCGGCCGGTGGGGTGAAACATTGGATCTCATGGGCACAGTGGTATTCCTGTCTAGCCGCGCCTCGGACTACGTCAACGGCCACATTTTGTGTGTTGATGGTGGATACCTCACTCGCTAATCGAAGATCAGCGCACGTACAAACACTTTGACTATGGCAATGAACCGTCCATTCTTGATTGGTGTCGATTGTGGCACCCAAAGTGCCAAGGTCGTCATCTACGACGCCGACGGCAAGCCGGTGGCCGAAGGGCGACAGCTACTTCGCCCCATGGATCGACCGCGCCATGGCGTGGTGGTTCACCCTGACGACGACATTTGGACCGCGATTTCCATTGCCAGCAAGCAAGCCATTGGACGATTCTCCGGCAGCCTCGCTGACATTGTCGGTGTTGGCATCTGCCCCATCCGTTGTTGCAAAACGTTTCTTGATTCCGACGGTCAATTGATCGAACCGGTGATGAGCTGGATGGATGATCGCGCGTATCAGCCGTACCTGCCCGACGATCCGCGCCTGGCGTATGTCACCACGCTGTCGGGATACGTGGCTCACCGATTCACCGGTGAGTGTAAAGACACTGCCGCTAACAACATCGTGGGCCAGTGGCCGATCGATGCACAACGTTGGGACTGGAGCGACGACGCGTCAGTGATGACGCAATTCAACCTTCGCCCGGAATTGCTCTTCGGACTGCAGATGCCCGGCGATGTTATCGGCTCCCTGAGTGCGTCGGCTGCCGTAGCAACAGGTATTCCCGTTGGTATTCCGGTAGTCGCAACGGCTAACGACAAGGCGGTCGAGATGTTGGGGGCGGGGCCAATGGATCAGTCAACGGCGTTGATTTCTCTAGGTACCTACATTGCGGCGATGATGAACGGCGAGCGCAGTCATTCCGAGCCGGTCAACTTCTGGACAAACTTCGCGTGCATACCTAATAAATACCTCTACGAAAGCAACGGCGTGCGACGCGGTATGTGGACCCTCACGTGGTTCCTTGATCTGCTAGGACCCGAGTTTGCTGCGCACGCTGTCTCGGTGGGCAAGACGCGTGAGCAGTTGCTGGAGGGCGAAGCCTCCGCTGTTCCGTGCGGTTGCGACGGACTGATGACGGTGCTTGATTGGTTGGCACCAGCCGACAAACCGTTCCGTAAAGGAATGATGATTGGGTTTGATGCCCGCCACACGCGCGGACACATCTATCGGTCAATTCTGGAAGCAATCGCGTTGACGATGAAGCACAACGTTGACACGATGAGCAACGAGTTGGCGGTGTCGGTCGATCAGATCGTGTTGTCCGGTGGTGGATCGACAAGCCCGTTGTTTATGCAGATCTTCGCTGATGTCTTTGGAGTTCCGTCGGTACGCAGTGCCCACGGCGGTGCCAGCCTTGGCGCAGCGATGTGTGCGGCCGCAGCAACCGGGGTGCACGCCACCATCGAAGCGGCTAGCGCCGCAATGGCCGCGCCACGGGAGTCCTTTGTTCCCAACGCTTCCCATACCGCTCTCTACCAAGCGATGCTGGATGATGTCTATGTAGATATTCGCCAAGCTACGGATCCAGTACTGCAAAAATCGTTGCCCATTTTTCACGCAACCGCTTCAACCAGCTAGCTCAACCAACAGACCGTTTTAACCAACAGAAAGTAAACTCACCGTGGATCTCACTCGCGAAGCCATCGTTCAACATCTGCAGCAGATTGTCGGCAACGATGCTGTTCTGACCGACCCACAGTTGTTGAAGGAGCGCAGCATCGACAACTGGCGCAAGCTGGAGAACATTTTTGGTGTGTACACGATGCCGGTGCCAGCAGCCGTGGTGGTGGTAACCAGCACCGAACAAGCCTCGGCAGTGTTGAAGTTTGCCGATGAGCATGGCGTCAACGTGGTGGCACGCACCGGTGGAACCGCCACCGAAGGTGGTCTGGAAACGGTGGTCGAAAACTCGATCGTGCTGGACGGCTCTGGCATGAACCAGATCATCAGTATCGACGCATACAACATGCAGGCCACCGTACAATGCGGTGTGCCGTTGCAGGTGTTGGAAGACAAAGCGCGTGAACTTGGGTTGACCACGGGCCACTCGCCTCAGTCAAAGCCGGTTGCGCAGATGGGTGGTTTGGTTGCCACTCGAAGCATTGGCCAGTTCTCTACCCTCTACGGCGGTATTGAAGACATGCTGGTTGGCTGTGAGGTGGTGTTCCCTGGCGGGCAGGTGTCGCGCATCAAGAACGTGCCGCGCCGTGCTGCGGGCCCCGACATTCGCCACATCGTGATCGGCAACGAAGGTGCGCTGTGCTTCATCAGCGAAGTGACGGTGAAACTGTTTCCCTACATGCCCGAAAACAACGTCTTCATGGGCTGGACCCTGAAGAATATGAAGACCGGCTTCGATGTGTTGCGCGAAGTGATGGTGGCCGGATACAAGCCGTCAGTCGCCCGACTGTACGACCCCGAAGATGGTCAACTGCACTTCTCGCACTTTGCTGCGCCAGATGACTGTGTGGTGCTGTTCATGGCTGAAGGCAATGCGGGCATCGCACGCGCAACCGCTGAAGGGATTCACGAAATCGTGGCGAAGCACGCCGAATGTGTTCCCGTTGATAGCGCCATCATCGCCGAGTGGTTTGCTGATTTGGTGTGGGGGCCCGACAAGATCACCCGTGAAGACAACCGGATTCGTGACACGCGTAACGTCAACCGCACTACCGAAATCTCGGCCGACTGGAGCAGCGTCAACGAGATTTACGAGGCTGTACTTCCTCGCATCCGTGCCGAGATCAAGGGCATCACGTTGCTCGGCGGACACTCCAGCCACAGTTACATCAACGGGACAAATATGTACTTCAACTATTTCTTTGACCTCATTGATTGTGAGCCACAAGACGAAGGCGCGAAGTACTACCACCCAATCATTGCCATCATCTGCGAAGAAACCCTGAAGCGTGGTGGATCGATCGTGCATCACCATGGCATAGGCAAAGCCCGAACCCCTTGGGTAAAAGCCGAGTACGGCACGTCGTATCCGATGCTCGAAACCTTGAAGAAGGCGTTTGATCCCAACGGCATCATGAACATGGGAACCATCATTCCCCGCCCGTAACGAAGTCCCAACAGGGCTAGCAACGTTAGGCTGCCAACGTGGCTCGAACTGCTGATCCTGTTCTCAAACAGGAGTTACTTGATCAGGTGGTGCGCTATTTGGCCGATCATGGGATTGGCATGCTGTCGCTCAATCCCATGGCCGTCGCATTGGGAATGAGCCGGCATCGGCTCAACCATCACTTTGGTCAACGTCACGAGCTGATCGACGCGGCACTGTGCCGAGCGACAGAGATTCAAGAAGAACTACAGGCAAAGTGGTTCGTCACGAACCCCAACATGGGCCAACCCGAGCTATTTCGTCGATGGTGGCAGTGGCTCATTGCCGACCCATCCAACCTGGCGCTGGTTCGGTTGGGACTAGAAGCCGCCACGCTCGACGCGACGGTTACTGGCGTATCCATTGCTATACGCGCAGATCAAATTGGCGTGTGGCGTACAAAGATCGAGCGACGCCTCATTGCTGCTGGTGTCCCGCAAAAAGCAGCGGCGTTGGAAGCAACGAACGCAAAGGCAACGTTCACTGGGCTGGTAGTTGACCTGATGGCCAGCGGTGAAACGCAACGGCTTACCAAGGCCCTCGACGACTACTTGGAGCAGTTCCAACAACGGATTTTAGTGCTGAGCCGCTGACGCGCTTCGGCTACTTCTTTTCGCAGGCTCGGCCGTCGTTGTCCCGGTCCAGGTGGGTGTTTGCTTTGTACACTGCTGGATTCGATTTTCGGCTCACCCCGTTGGGGTAATCCCTATTCAACGCCTTGCAGTTTTTGTATCGTTTGGCAGCGGCCTCGGCCGGTGCGCCAGAAATGGCTGTAAGTCCAACAACGATCAGCAGCGTAGCAAGTGCCTTTTTCATAGTTCCCCCGTCGAGCGCTAGTGGTCTAACGCACAGTGCGATTGTACGGTCGGGTGGCCGGGCTTCGTAGGGATGGCGCGGTCATAGTATCCATCTACGGAAAGAGGTGTCCAGATGAGTGAAGCTGTCGGAACGTTTGAGATCACCATGACGCCCCAGGGCGACGCGCTGCCTATCTCGCATTTCACCTTACAGAAGTCCTACACCGGGCCGATGATCGCATCGTCGACAGGTCATATGCTCGCCTATCGATCAGAAACCGACGGGTCGGCTGGCTACGTGGCCATGGAGTCGGTGGAGGGGATCCTTGATGGCAGGCGCGGAAGTTTCGTATTGCAACACACTGGATTGATGGACCGTGGCGAACCTTCGTTGAGCGTTGTCGTGGTTCCTGACTCGGGCACCAACGAACTTGCCGGAATTGCGGGATCGTTAACCATTGACATCAAAGACGGTGTCCATCATTACGTGCTGACCTACAACCTGCCATGAAACTCGACGAGATCGTTGATCTTGATCGCTACCCAATCGATCAGCCAACTCATCCGAAGTACACAGAATTGATACGTACGTGCCAGGCCGATTTAGCCAAGGAAGGTGCGGCAGTACTGACCGGATTCCTGCATCCCGCGACCGTAAAGCGCCTTGCCCAGCAGGTGGAATCGCGTGAGCAGTTGGCCTTTGGAAAGATCAAGCACCACAACGTGTACTTGGAACCAGACGATCCCAACTACAGCGAAGACCATCCTCGTAACGCCAAGGAAACAACGACCTCGGCAACACTTGGCTATCACCATCTCAACGACGTCGACGACTTAGTGTCGCTGTACCACTCCACCGACTTCACGTCGTTCGTGGCTGCTGCATTGCACTACCCAGCGTTGTTTCCTTACGAGGACGAGGTGTCACCGGTCAACGTGTTGTTCTATCCGCCGGGCACGTCGCTTGGCTGGCACTTCGATACTGCACGGTTCACGACCACCTTGATGATTCGCGAAGCGGCCTCTGGTGCGCACTTCGAGTACGTCCCATTTTTGCGAACCGATGAGGATCGAGCCTTTGCGGCAATCAGTGCCGTGCGGGCGGGGGATCGTTCGTTTGTGAGGTCGTTCCGCCAAACCGATGGCACGCTCATTCTGTTCACCGGATCCCGCACCGTGCATCGCGTGACACCGGTTGAAGGGGATGTCACTCGGATGCTCGCGACGTTCACGTACTCAGCCGAGCCCGGCCAACACCTGTCGGCCCATAGCCAACAGGCGTTTTATGGTCACATAGCGTCGTCGGTAATCGTAAAGGCACAGATGACCGAGCCCAGTACCGCGAGTGCTGCGCAAATCCACATCGCTTGACTGAATCCTCTAGCGATTGATTCACTACCGCCTGTTGCAATACCAGCTAGCGCAGGAAGAACCGCTATTGCAAGCAGCGAAGCTACCCGTGCAACGGCGTTGTTGATGGCCGATCCAACGCCGGAGTATCGATCTGGCACAGCGGCGAGCACCGTCGAGGTAAGGGGCGCAACTACAACCACTAGGCCAAGGCCAAACAGCAGCACCGCCGGAAGCACCTCGGTCAGATATCGGGCACCCGGGTTGATGCGAGTCATCATGGCAAACCCAGCACCAACGACCAGCGGACCAGCGATCATCTGGCGTCGCGGTCCAGTCTTCTGGGCCAGCGCGCCGGACCGAGCGGCGAACAGCGCCATCAACGCCGTCACCGGCAACGTGGCTGCTCCGGACTCAAGAGCCGAATAGCCCAAGTCGTTCTGGAGATGAATGGTCAAGAGGAAAAACACCGCTCCAATGGCTCCCCAGATTAAGAAGGTGGCGGCGTTGGTGCCAGCGAACCGGCGAGATCGAAACAGCGACAGCGGCACCATCGGAGAGGAACTCCGTGCCTCGACGGCAGCGAAGGCAGTGAGGGAGACGACGCCGATCGCAGCTGCGCTGAGACTGAGAATTGACCAATCACTGCCTGGCCCTTCAATCAAGGCGTAGACCACACCGGCAAGTCCGATCGATAGTGATAGCGCTCCAGGAATATCGATATGTGTACGGTCAATTTCCGTGTCGGGCGTCTCGCCTCGTGTCTCCGGGACAAACTTCTGGGCCATCCAGACCGCGGCCCCGGCGAGAAACGGGTTGATCAGAAACACCCACCTCCACGACACCGCATCGATGAGCCAACCACCGAGAAACGGGCCAAGTGCGGTTGAGATAGTGGACAGCCCCGACCATGCGCCGATGGCGCGAGATCGATCGTCCGGATGAAACACCGCGCTCAACATGGCCAGACTTCCCGGCACCAGCAGTGCTGCCGACACACCCTGGGCAATTCTGGCTGCAATAAGTACACCTAGGTTCGGCGCAAGTCCACACAGTAACGAGGTGACAGCAAACCCAAGAAGTCCGAGTACAAACACCCGCCGCCTACCAAACAGATCGCCGAGCGAACCACCAACGACAAGGAGCGATCCCAACGTCAACAGATAGCCGGTAACAATCCACTGTTGTCCGGTGAGCCCTCCTTCGAACTCCCGTTTGATGTTGGGCAGCGCCGTGTTAACCACACTGCCGTCAAGAAACGCAATCCCGGACCCCAACGCAGCAGCGGCGATGACCCAACGACCCTGCCGGGACTCAAATCGAATGTCGCTAGTCATTCTGTTCGCTTACGTTTCGACGCGATGTTTGGCTCCAAGGTTTTCACAGCGAGACCTTCACGCAATAGCGCCGCTTCAAGCATGGGGGATGAGGTGCTGAGAAAGACCTGCGCTCGCAGACGACACGCAACCGCAAGGGCTTCACGCCAGTGCGTTCATTGGCGCCCACGACGGCCTGGCATAAACGGACATACCAGTGACCGGTCGTGTATAGGTCTTTCGTGGCGAGCACCTTGAGTGCCGATCCTCGAAGAACCAGTCCCAAAAGTTGATCGTCAATCAGTCCGATGCGACTTTCACCCGTCACTGGTCAGCAAGTTCATCGTCACCGAATCCGGTTTTGGCTTCATTCCAATCATCTTGGCTGACCAAGTCAAGCAATTGCCGTCGTAGGGCCTCAACGCCGTAAGGGACAAGGACAATCGCTTTGCCTAGGTCGAGATAGCCAACGTCACCGCCGTCTTCCAAACCCCATCGGTGTTTCGCCGAGGCGGGCGGGCTCATTTGGCCACGAGAGGAAACACGAAGGTCGCCGGTGATAGTCACACGATCAGTGTACAAAGCGAATCTCTCTACTGCCTTGTTCGGCCTGAGACGCTAGGAAAAGGCGCGAACGATGAGCGCATCGCCTTGCCCGCCGCCACCGCATAAGGCGGCAGCGCCATACGTGCCACCCCGACGGCGGAGTTCAAGCAACAACGTCAGTGCCAAACGATTGCCCGAGGCGCCGATTGGATGACCCAACGCAATTGCGCCGCCGTTGACGTTGACGATGTCCTGGCTGACGCCCAAGTCATCGGCGCTAGCAAGGGCGACCGACGCGAACGCCTCGTTCATTTCATACAACGACAGATCACCGACAGACATCTGGGCCTTTGAGAGCGCTTTACGAATGGCGTTGCCTGGCTGCAGCAATAGCGACGGGGTGTCGGGCCCTGCCACCATTCCGTAGGAGATCACTTCGCCCAGGGGGGCGATACCCAGCGCCGACGCTTTCTCAGCAGACATCATCACCACTGCGCTGGCCCCATCGGAAATCTGGCTGGCGTTGCCTGCGGTGATGGTGCCGCTCTTGTCGAACGCAGGACGCAAGCCGCCCAGTGATTCAGCGGTTGTTCCCGGGCGAACTCCTTCATCGGTGTCCACTAACAACGGATCGCCTTTGCGTTGCGCAATCGGTACCGCAACGATCTCGTCTGCGAAACGGCCGTCTTTAGTGGCGCTCGCTGCTCGTTCGTGCGATTGGGCTGCAAACTCGTCTTGACGTGCGCGTGACAAACCAGCAACGTCGGTTCCGTAACGCTCGGTGCTGGCCCCCATTGCCACATGATCAATAGCGCAGAAGAGGCCGTCATGGAAGGTGGCGTCGAGCAACTCGGCATTGCCGTACTTGTACCCGCTGCGACCGTTGGGAATCAGATACGGCGCGTTGGTCATGGACTCCATGCCGCCTGCAATGACGATGTCGGCATCGCCGTTTTGGATCATTTGATCAGCTTGATAAATAGCGTTGAGGCCGGAGAGGCATACCTTGTTGACGATCGTCGCAGGGACGCTCATGGGGAGGCCAGCCGCAAGCGACGCTTGACGAGCAGGCAGTTGCCCAGCGCCAGCCAGCAACACCTGGCCCATGATGACGTGCTCAATCTGTTCCGGGGTGAGGCCAGCCCGTTTAACCGCCTCGGCGATGGCAAATCCTCCCAATTGCGCAGCCGACAAACTGGCAAATGCGCCAGCCATCTTTCCAATCGGGGTTCGAGCTCCGCTGACAATCACTGATCCAGGCATACCCCTAGTCTGCCCCCAACCCCGCGCGTGAAACATACTTGCGCCGCGCGTGAAACATCTGAACGGCAAATTCCGGCCCTTTCAGATGTTTCAAGCGCGTAAAACCTATGTTTCACGCGCGCGCAGTTGGGGGCTGATTAGAAATCGTGAATATGCAACTTCTATCGTGCATACATGCAACAGATTGTCGATGCCGTCAACGGAGGCGCCAGTGGCGCTGACATCGGAGCTTTAGCCCTTCCTGATCACTACCGGGCGGTCACCGTCAGACGTGAGGATGCGGCCATGTTCGAAGGGATGGCTTCGGCGGATAAAGATCCCCGCAAGAGCCTGCGTGTCGAAGATGTCGCTCTTCCTGAACTGGCTCCCGACGAGGCCTACGTGGCCATGATGGCGAGCTCGATCAACTTCAATACGGTGTGGACTTCGATTTTTGAGCCGGTTTCCACGTTCGGTTTTCTTGATCGATTGGGCAAAGAAGGCGAATGGGGAAAGCGCCATGCACTGCCGTATCACGTGGTCGGATCTGACGGTAGCGGAGTAGTCCTTCGGGTTGGATCTGCGGTGCGCAACTGGAAACCGGGTGACCGCGTCACGATTCATTGCAACCATGTTGACGACCAAGACCCGTCGGCGCACGACGATTCCATGTTGGCGGCCAATCAACGCATCTGGGGTTTTGAAACCAACTTTGGTGGCCTGGCTGACGTAGCTGTGGTGAAGGCAAATCAGTTGATGCCAAAGCCAACACATCTCAGTTGGGAAGAAGCAGCGGTGAATGCGCTGTGCAGTTCCACCAGCTACCGCATGTTGGTCAGCCAAAACGGCGCCCGCATGAAGCAGGGCGACTCGGTCTTCATCTGGGGTGCCACCGGCGGCATCGGCGCCTATGCCGTGCAATACGTCCTGAACGGCGGCGGGACTCCGATTGGAGTGGTCTCGTCGCCCGAAAAGGCAGCGCTACTGAACGAGCTTGGCTGCGAAGCCGTAATCAACCGCAAGACGGCTGGGTACAAGTTCTGGTCTGATGAACACACGCAGGATGAAACCGAATGGCGTCGTTTAGGTAAAGATGTACGTGGACTTATTGGTGAAGATCCAGACATTGTGTTTGAACATCCGGGCCGCCAAACCATGGGTGCGTCAGTGTTCATCGCTAAACGCGGTGGAACTGTGGTGACGTGTGCTGCTACGAGCGGCTACATGATTGAGTACGACAACCGGCATCTTTGGATGAAGTTGAAGAGCATCAAGAGCAGCCACTTTGCCAACTATTCCGAAGCCTATGCAGCCAACAAGTTGCTCGCTCAAGGCAAGATTGTTCCAGCGCTGTCTGGTGTGTATACCCTCGAACAAACTGGCGAGGCCGCAAACCAGATACATCACAACCTGCACGAAGGAAAGCTTGGAGTGCTGTGCCTAGCTGAACGCGAAGGTATGGGTATTGATGATCCCGAGTTCCGAGCCAAGGTTGGCGAAGAACGTCTCACCGTGTTCCGTCGCTACTAGTCGGTTGATTTTGCGCCCGCGATCACCATGTGCACTAACCGGGGGAGCAACGTCTTGTCGGCCAGACTTTGTCGGCTGAGTAAACGCCGATAAAACAACGGACCTACCAGCAAGCCACACACCAACTCCACGTCAGTATCCGGAGGTAGCTGCCCGGACCGCACTGCTACACGAAGACGCGTCACAACAGGTTTGCGTCGTGCATCGATCGACGGACGGCTAATTCGGCGAAACTCCTCATCGCGTTCCGACGCTTCGATTAACGCAGCAACCATGCCCGACGATTCAGGATTTGTCAGCGTGCTGACCAATTGACGAAGACACTCGACAAGATCGTGTTCTAAGTCATCTGTGGTTGGTGTCACGCTTTCCGCAGAAACCAACGACAACACGTCCAACAACAGATGATTGCTATCGGGCCACTGTCGATACATTGTCGTCTTTGCCACACCGCTTCGGGCCGACACCCCCTCCATCGTGACGCCGCCGAAGCCGACCTCCATCAACAATTCCCGAGCAGCGTCGAGCACAGCGGCACGTGAACGTTGTACACGCGGATCAACCGAGTCGCGTTGGGAAGGATTGGTGGACATGCTCGTAAAGTGGCCGTTCTTAGTGGCCGGCGGGACGGCCCATCTGGAGTTCCTTTGCAGGGTACAGGCGGGCAACGGCGATCGCTACTACTGCCAGTAGGACGGCGCACAGGCGGAAGCCGGTTTGCATTCCACCAACGAACTCGCGCTGAGCCACGGCAAGAAGCTCTTGCAATTGCGGAAGCTGAGGAGCAAGTTGCGGATTGTTGGGTGCAGCCTTCACGATCGAAGCGAGAATGCCCACACCTCGTCGAGTCCCTTCCGCTATTTGATCGGCC
>JANMEI010000253.1:0-1978 GCA_031376865.1 Acidimicrobiia bacterium
TTGGCCGCCGCTGCTGTCTTCACGCTCGGAGCATGCGGATCGTCCACTTCATCCTCGGACACCACAACAGCCGCTGAAGAAGCTCCTGCGTCCGAAGCTCCTGCCACCGAGGCGGCACCGTCAGAAACGAGTGCTGCTGAAGCACCTGCCACCGAACCTGCTGAAGCTGCCACCACCATTGGTGCAGCGGCAACAACAGTTGCCGCCAGCGGGAATGAAGCGGCTTCTGGTGTTGCCGCTCCAGATGTGCCAATGGCCGAAGCTATTGGCGCCGGCGAAGGCTCGGTCAACATTGTCGCCTGGCCCGGTTACACAGAGGACGCGTGGGTGAAACCGTTCACTGAGGCGTCTGGCTGCAAGGTCAACGTAAAGGTTGGCAACACCTCCGACGAAATGGTCGCATTGATGCAGACCGGCGAGTACGACGTGGTTTCCGCCTCCGGCGATGCGAGCTTGCGTCTCATCGCATCGGGACAGGTTGCTCCGGTCAACACCGATCTCCTCAAAAACTATCCGGACGTATACGAAGCGTTGAAGAACAAAGCCTGGAACTCGGTGGGCGGTAAGGCGTACGGCGTACCCCACGGTCGTGGTGCCAACCTGCTGATGTACAACACCGAGAAGTACCCCACCGCGCCTGACAGCTGGTCAGTGGTTTGGGAAGCTGATTCGCCAGCCAAGGGTTCTGTCACCGCGTACGACGCTCCTATCTATATTGCCGACGCCGCGGTTTACCTCATGGCCACCAAGCCCGAACTAGGCATCAAGAACCCATACGCCCTCGACGAGAAGCAGTTCGCGGCATCGTTAGACCTCCTCAAGCAACAAAAGGGATTGGTGAGCGAGTACTGGAGTGACTACTTGAAGCAGACTGCTGCATTCAAGACCGGAACCATGACCGCTGGCACCGCCTGGCAGGTCACCGCAAACACTGCGATCGGCGAAAAGACTCCGGTCGCAGTCGTTCTTCCTAAAGAAGGTTCAACTGGTTGGTCAGACACCTGGATGGTTTCGGCGAAGTCGAAAAACCCTAACTGCGCATACATGTGGATGGACTACATCATCTCCCCTTCCGGCAATGCGCTTGCTACCGAGTATTTCGGCGAAGCACCAGCCAACCAAAAGTCATGTGCGTTGACTGCTAACAAAGATCACTGCACGTTGTTCCATGCGGGTGACGAGGAATACTTCTCCAAGATCTGGTACTGGACCACGCCGACCAAGGAGTGCCTCGATGGACGCGGTCCGATCTGCAAGGAATTTGCAGAGTGGACTAAGGCCTGGACCGAGCTGAAGGGTTGATCAACATGACCTGGCGCTTACCCGTTCCACGTAGTCGTAGCCTCACGTTTGCCACGCTGGCAGCTTCAGGAGTTTTCCTGATTTCCAGTTGTGGTGGCACGTCAAGCAAGGTCGACGGTGCGTCGGCATTAACCAAGCTGGGAGCTAGCGAAAAGGCCCTCAACATGGTTGCGTGGGCTGGCTACACCGAGAAGGCGTGGCTCGACCCGTTTATGACGGAGAGCGGATGCCAGGTCAAGGTCAAAACAGCAAATACGTCCGACGAAATGGTCGCACTGATGCAGACGGGCGAGTACGACATCGTCTCTGCATCGGGCGATTCCAGTCTTCGGCTCATTGCCGCCGGCGAGGTTACGCCGGTCAACACAGACCTCATCAGGAACTACGTCGATATCTTCGACAGTCTGAAGTCCAAACCATGGAACTCCTCGGACGGTCAGCCATACGGCGTGCCCCACGGTCGAGGCGTCAACGTCATGATGTACAACACCGAAAAGTTTCCCACCCCGCCCGACAGTTGGAGTGTGGTGTTCGACGCTGACTCGCCTGCCAAGGGGAGCGTAACTGCCTACGACGCACCGATCTACATTGCTGACGCGGCGATTTATCTGATGTCCACCCAGCCTGATTTGGGAATCAAAAATCCATTTGCTCTCGACGACAAGCAGTTCACTGC
>JANMEI010000264.1:0-6091 GCA_031376865.1 Acidimicrobiia bacterium
GGCGGCCACGGCCTCGCGGCCCCTGAATGGAAAGTTCTTGTTCATCTTAACGGCCCACCCGAGACCCGCCTCGTCTGGCGTGTGATCGGGACCGATATCGGAACCCCAGGCCCGGTAGCCCTTCTCCAGTCGGCAGCTCTCGATGGCGCGGTATCCGGCATTTCGTAGACCAAATGGGGCACCTGCTGTCATCAACGCGTTGTAGACGGTGACGGCACTCTCCACCGGGACGTGCAGCTCCCATCCCAGTTCGCCCATGTAGGTGACCCGAAGTGCCCACACCCGAACACCAGCAATGCCGATCGGTTTCACTCGACCGAATGAAAAACCATCGTTGGACAGGTCATCGCCACAGACGGTTCGAAGGATGTCTCGAGACGTTGGCCCCATCAGCGATAACACCGACCACGCCGAGGTGACGTCGACTAACTCGGTCGAGTGGTTTGCCGGAATGTTGCGACGAATCCAGTCCGCATCGTGGCTCGCAAATCCGGTGCCCGTCACCAGGTAGAACTGTTCGTCACTGATTCGTGCGACGGTGAGATCGCATTGGATTCCTCCTCGCTCGTCAAGCAGTTGCGTGTAGGTCAACCAGCCTGGTGGTTTCGAGACATCGTTTGCGCACAGCCAATCAAGCGTCTTCGACGCGTCCGGGCCTTGAACCAGGTACTTGGCAAACGATGTCTGATCGACCAGCACCGCGGAAGTTCGGCAGGCCACATGTTCGCGTCCGACAGCTCGAAACCAGTTCTGTCGACCATAGGTATACGTATCGATGGGTTGTTCGCCTGCGGTGAGGTCAGCAAACCAATTGGGCCGTTCCCATCCCAGCTTTTCACCGAAGCACGCTCCGGCTGCTTTCAGTTGCGGGTACAACGGAGACTGCCGATTTGGCCGTCCTGAATGGTGCTCTTCGAACGGCCACGCCATGGTGTAGTGCTTGGTGTATGCCTCGAGGGTGCGCGTGCGTACCCAGCTGGTGTCTTGGTGTGGCTGACCGAAGCGGCGAATATCGACCACCCACAAATCGAACGGCGCTTGCCCTTTGTGCACCCATTCGGCAAGCGCCATGCCAGCGCCGCCACCCGAGGCAATCCCGAACGCATTGAACCCAGCTCCGATGAAACAGTTCTTGAGCTCGGGCGCTTCACCCAAAATAAAGTTTCCATCGGGCGTAAAGCTCTCGGGCCCGTTGATCAGCTGGTTCACCCCAGCGTTGGCAAGTGCCGGAACCCGGCCTATGGCCAGTTCCATAGTGGGGGAGAAGTGTTCGAAATCAGGTTCAAGTAGTTGAAAATTGAATGGCTTTGGAATGCCATCGATAGCCCACGGAATGGGGTTGGGTTCGTACCCGCCCATCGTCAGCGCGCCTACTTCTTCCTTGTAGTAGGTCAGGCGATCTGGATCACGAAGGGTTGGCAACGTGGTGGGCACGCCGCCGGGAAGTTGCGCCGTGATCACGTATTGGTGCTGCACGGGGACCAACGGAACGTTGACTCCGATAGTGGCGGCCAGCTCTCGGGTCCATTGTCCTGCGCACAGGACGACCTTCTCGCACTCGATTCGTCCCTTGTTAGTGACGACTGCTTTCACGATCCCGTGTTCCACTTCGATGCTGAGCACATCGGTTTGTTCGCAAATAGTGGCTCCAGCCTGTCGTGCGCCCTTCGCCAACGCCATGGTGACATCGCTCGGGCTGACCTGTCCGTCGGTGGGAAGGAACGCGGCACCGACGACATCGTGAACGGTCATCAACGGCCAAAGCTCTTGTGCTTCTTGCGGCGACAGCAGGTGCATCTCTAGTCCGAAGCTTTTTGCGGTTGTGGCTTGGCGTTTGACCTCGGTCCATCGTTCGTGGTTGCACGCCAGGCGAAGGCCACCATTCATTTTCCAACCAGTCGCTTGGCCGGTTTCGGCTTCCAAGCGTTTGTATAGGTCAACGGAGTACCCAAGGAGCTGCGTGATGTTGGCACTGGTCCGGAGCTGGCCCACCAAACCGGCCGCGTGAAAGGTGGATCCGGAGGTGAGCTGGTGGCGTTCGATCAACACGGTGTCCGTCAGCCCCAACTTGGCCAGGTGGTACGCGGTCGAACACCCCACGATGCCGCCACCGATGACCACAACTTTTGCCGACGTTGGAAGCTCGCTCACCCGAGTGACGATACCTGCCCGGCCAAGTTTGCGCACCGTTTGCTGAACCGTTTGTCGCGGCGCACGCGACAAACGGTGCAACAACCTTGGGAAACCTGATTGGATGGCTATTAGGAGGATTGTGATCGAGATGGCCCGAGCCCGCTTCGTTGGATCATGTGTGGTCGCCGCAATTGCCGCTGTGAATGTGGCGACACCCGCAGAGGTGTCGGGGCAAAGCGAAACGGCTCGCCAACATCTCGAACGGCGTATCGATGTGATCCAGCATTCTGAGTCGTCGATCAAGGCCTTCATCGAATCTGACTTTGCTGCTGCTCGTACGCGTGCTGATGAACTTGACGCAATGCCCAGCGGTGGATCCCTTGAGGGGGTTGTCATTGCTGTAAAGGACAACATCCATGTGGACGGGTTTCGCACCTCAGCCGGAAGCCGTCAGCTCGCAGCATTGCCAATCGTTCCAACTTCACCGGAAGCGGAAGTGGTACAACGACTTCGAGCGCAAGGTGCGGTCATTGTTGGAACCACGAACATGGACACCTGGGCGCGCGGGGTTCGTGGCCTCAGCGAAGTGCGTGGGCAAACTGCAAATCCACGTGACCTCAGCCGCAATGCCGGCGGAAGTAGCGCGGGCTCGGCTGCAGCGGTCGCGGCGGACATGGTGGACATGGCGATAGGAACCGACACCTGTGGGTCGGTACGCTACCCAGCGTCATCGGTTGGCATATATGGGTTGCGACCGACGTGGGGAGTTGTTCCGCTGACCGGCGTTGTACCCCTCGCGCCCGGCCAAGATGTGGTGGGGCCGTTAGCCAAATCACCCGAAGATCTGCGGCGGATGTGGGATGTGCTGTCAGGTTTCGTAGCGGCCTCGAAGCCGCCCCAACCGGTAGCGGCCGTTCCCATGAAACGCCGGATTGGCGTGCTGCAAACCGGTACAAAGATCGACCCGGTAGTTCTCAAACGAGCTCAAACAGCTGGTTTCGTCGTCATCAATGCCGGGGTGCCGCCGTTGACGGCAGGGGTCAATCTGATCGAGATTCAATTCCCCATTGCACAGCGCGCGTATCTTTCGTGGCGCGCTGGCAAAGGGTCGCAGACATGGATAACCGTCGATGGCCGAATTGGGTCAGCCGGGCAACAAACGCAACAGGCGTTGATACTCAAACGTCGTGCCGCATTGGCCATCCAGTTGATCAAACGCATGAATGAGCTCAATGTCGACGCATTGGTGCAGCCGGTGACCACGGCGCTGCCAGCGCCGCTGGGTCAGCGACAACCCAGCGGGAATTGCATGCTCGCCGCTGGCTCTGGACTACCAGCTCTTGCGGTGCCAGGAACTGCAAAACCGCCAGCCACGGTTTCTATTGGAGTCGAGTTCATCGGCCGACCAAATTCGGAAATCGTGCTGCTCGATATTGCGGGGCTCATCAAGTAGTTAGGTGGTGGGAATCTTCAGCAGTGCACATTGGGTTTCGGCGATGGAGAGAAGGGCCGAGGTCGCGATGGCCTGCGGGTCAGCTCTCGTGAGTAACGTCATATGGAACCCACCGTGGGCGTGACTGACGAGCACGAGTTCATCATCGTCGTCTGGTAAGCGGGCGATCACGGTGGTCGCACTTACTGATTCGGTCAATGCGCCGGCAGCGTGCATCGTTTCGCGGTGATCGGCCACACTCAACTGAGCTTCCATCGGTGAGTTCAGCTCGTACACGCTGATGCTAACGATCACGCCGATGTCTCCGACCCATCGCACCGTGCGCCCGTGAAGGAAACCTCGTGTCACCAATCGTGCCCGTTCCATGGCGGCATCGTCTTCTTCAAGTGATGCAGCGGTGAGGTCCAAAGACTCGTCGACATCGATTTGCCCCTCGCCGAACCAAGAAGAAAAATCACGAAGTATGAGTGCGTAGGGGATCACGCAACAAACCAGGTGGCGGTCGCCGCTCCAGCGACAAGGAGCATGAAGACCTTCACCGAGGATTCAGCAGAACGGATAGCAGCCATCCGTTTGGCGAGCATCAGTCCATCTGGTGGGTGCCCAGGCATCAGGACTGTCAGGAGACTTCGCACTGATACGAACGACACGACGAATGCGACTCCAAGCCGCATTGAGTGGGTGGCGAGTACGGCGCCGCCCCACCAACTCCACGAATTGAGAATCGTGGCAGGGCCAACTCCGAGTCGAAATCCATATCGCAACGCAGCTTTCCACGGACCGTGATCATGACCCCAGGATTGCGGGACCTGTTGGTTGATCGACCAGGGCTTTGGTTTTCCCATAAAGACCCAGCCACATTCGGCCAGAACGGCAACTGCAGCCACCCACTGAATCCAGTCAAACGTGCTGAAGGCAAATCCTAAAGCGACCTGAACAGGGAGCGCGGCGGCGACGCCGGTGACGAGCAGAATCAGAGAGATCAATGGTTGTTGCGACCGTCTCACGGACGGTGCCAGGGTCTCAGCGACCGACAGACCTCACGGCGACCACATCGACCGGACCGCAGCGCTGAGCCCAAGGAGCACAACGGCCGCCCCCCGAAGCGTCACGGGACAAGGACGGTAGGAGGAACGGTCGGTTCGATTGGGGTTGTAACAGGAACGGTCGTTGCCGCAGTAGCTGGCACGGTCGCTACCGGGACTGGTGTGACCGCAGTGCTGGGCGCCGCGCCCGGCTTCTTCGCACCTTTGACGGTAGTGGTGGGCCGAGTTCTTTTGGCGAGCGGTTTAACGGTGGTTGGTGCAGGACCGGTGACACGCGCCCGTCCGAGCGGCTTCTCCTCGTTGGGCTGAGCGATCACCGGGATGCCCATTCCATCTCCGCCGATCAGTAAGTGTGCTTGGAATCCGTTGACGGCGGACTGCACCTCGTAGACGCGCTGGTCGGTGAGGCCCGAGCGACCACCAGCAGCCACATGCGCAGCTGACAATTT
This sequence comes from Acidimicrobiia bacterium, assembly GCA_031376865.1. Classification (GTDB taxonomy): domain Bacteria; phylum Actinomycetota; class Acidimicrobiia; order Acidimicrobiales; family JANYDT01; genus JANNBN01. The sequence continues at coordinate 5,082 of JANMEI010000264.1, forward strand.
GGCTCGGTGCGCAATCAACCAGTCCCGCATCGGTGCGTCGAGGGTGTCGACACCATGGAGCACAGCCAAAGTGCCCGGTTGAATCAGGCTGGCGGACAATGCTGAATCGTCTCCAACTACCAATGCCAAGGGCCACAGCGACGCTGGCTCGGCGGCCATCCGTTGGTCCGCCAGTTTTCGGGCAAGGTCAGCGGCATCGGTGCCATCAACTTTTCGATCTGAGCCAGCTGCGCCAGGAAGTGATTCACCGACAAACGTGAGGGCAACAGATTCTCGTTCACCACGAAATGCCGCAGCTGCGTCGACGCCGATGAGCAAGATACCTTGATCAAGAGCTGCAGCTGCGCCCGCAGCGGGGGCCAGGGCCTGCGACTGTCCGCCGGTGCCGATCACGATTGCGCGGTCTTGAGCACCGTTGGCGACTAACCATCGAGCAACCTCGATAGAAGCCGCTGGGACTGATGGATTGGTGCCGATGTGTTCGACTGATCCAGCGCCGACCAGTGAGGCAAGGGACTCCAACACCGGACTTCCGAAACCGCTTCCAACCACGACGACGCGTTTGGCGCCAAGGCGAGTAATTTCCGCTGCGACTTCGGGTAGCAATCCTTCGAGCGGTGTGGTGAGGACGGCAGCCGTCAGGCGCGCCGCTACGGGGGTGGCCAACGAAGCGAGAAAGCGATCGGTTGGATGAGCCAGAACCACTGTGCCGATCGATCCGGCAACGAAGGCTGCCGTTCGATGATTGGCGAGCGCAACCGCCGACGAACCGTCGTGCGCGGTGACCACTACCTTCATGACCCGCGGATCTTCCAGACAGCTTTCTACGACGCAGTACACGTTGCTGCCCTCGGGACAGTAACCGTGCACATTTGGATGATTGGCGCGACAGCAGTCGCAGATCTTTTTTAAGCCACCATCGGCACAGCACGACGCATTACCTGCGTACCAGCACCAACCCCACACGCTTGGAGCAAAGCAGTCGTAGGTAGGACATTTTGGGCTGATAC
>JANMEI010000286.1:0-1440 GCA_031376865.1 Acidimicrobiia bacterium
GGGACCGATCAACGTATTGACGTATTCGGTGTCGGGCAGTGCCGGGTTCTTGGTAGAGGTCGACGCCCACAATGGACGCTGTACGCGGGCCCCATGGGCGGCGAGGCGATTCCAACGGGGCCCGGAGAACCGCTCGCGGAACAGGTGGTACGCCAACACACCTTGAGCTACTGCAGCTTTGCCCTGTAGCGCCAGAGCCTCGGGGGTTCCAATGACGCCCAATCGCCGATCGGTTTCGGTATCAACCCGAGAAATGAAGAAGCTGGCGACACTGGCGACGTGCGACAGATCGGTAACGCGGCTGTCGAGCAACCGCTCGAGACCATGAATGTATGCGTCTATAACATCTGAATATCGGTCGAGGCTAAAGATCAGCGTGACGTTGATGCTGCGGCCTTCGGCAATCATCTGCTCAATCGCTGGCACGCCAGCAGCGGTAGCGGGGATCTTCACCATCAGGTTGGGAAGGTTGATCCGTTCGTGCAGTGCACGCGCTGCGTCGGTGGTGCCAGCGGTGTCATCGGCCAGCACCGGGCTGACCTCAACGGAGACGTATCCGTCTACGCCCTTTGTCGCGTCGTGGACCGGGCGAAGCAATGCACAGGCTCCGGCCACGTCTTGGCACACCATGGTCCAGTACGCGTCTTCGGTGGAGGCTCCAGCGGCGATGAGCTCGAGGTACTGAGCGTCGTAGTCGTTGCTGCCAGCGATGGCTTTCTGAAAGATGGTCGGGTTAGACGTGACACCCTTGGCCCCTCTGGCTACCAACGATGCAAGCCCACCATCGGGGCCAAGAAAGGAGCGCTTCAGGTTGTCGATCCATGGGCTTTGGCCATGAACGTCGGACAGTTCTTGCAGGCGGTTACTCATCGGGCACTCCTCGTATTGTTGGTACACATATCATCGTGGTCTTGGGTTGATCGTTACTTAGTCTTCGTCGTCGTCAAGCATCAGCAGAGCTGCTTCAACCACTGCGTCGGCGTCAAATCCATACTCTTCCATCAACCGTTCAGCAGGCGCAGATGCTCCCCATGTGTCCATAGTCACGCTGATATCGGCAAATCGTTCCCAACCCAACGATGATCCGGCTTCACAGGCAACCACCGGAACCCCCGGGGGAAACACTTGCTCTTGGTAGTCATCTTCTTGATCGTCGAACAAGTCCCACGAAGGCATCGACACCACCATTGCGTCGTAGCCCTCTTCGCGGAGCCGTTTCGCTGCTTCCACGCAATGCTGAACTTCGGAACCGGTGCCGACCAGCACCACATCGGGCTGGTCGCCCTGGGGGTCGACCAGAATATAGGCGCCGCGCTCGACACCGCCATTGGCTCGTTCTTTGGTTCCCGCAAGCACCGGCAATTTTTGTCGAGACAAGACCATGGCTGTTGGTCCGCTATCGGCCCACACGACCTGGACGAAATTCTTCCAGGAACTCGC
>JANMEI010000290.1:0-1006 GCA_031376865.1 Acidimicrobiia bacterium
GTGTTTGGCCTCGGAACAGCCGCTGTCGATGAGCGCATTCAACAAGCCCAGACCGATGTCGCCAATCTGATTGCTGGCGACGAGGGTGCTCAGTTCATTGAACAACGACTGGCCGCTATCCGCGCTAGATAGGACGACCCGGTACCGTGGCGGGCGCAGCCACACCTACGTACTTGGCACTCGGTCGAATAATCTTCGCCGCTGCAACCTGTTCGAGCATGTTGGCGGTCCAACCGATGACCCGGCTCGACGCAAACGTTGGCGTGAACATCGAACGGGGAACACCGCAAAGCTCCATCACCACACCCGCGTAAAACTCGACATTGGTGTGGATCGGTCGGCCTGGTTTCAACTCGCGAAACAGTTCAAGAACCCGAGCTTCCACTGCCTGTGCGAATGATACGTATACGTTGTTCTTGGCACCGGAAAGCTCCTGTGCGACGCCACGAAGCATCACTGATCTGGGATCCGCAGTCCGGTATACCGGATGTCCAAATCCCATGATCTTGTCGCCTCTTGCGATCATTGGGCGAACTACTTCATCAATACGGTCAGCGCTTCCAATTTCATCAAGCAAGGCCAGGGCACGACTCGGTGCCCCGCCGTGGAGCGGACCGCTGAGTGATCCGATCGCGGCGGTGACACACCCAGCAAAATCGGCCCCCGTCGACGCAACAACACGTGCGGTGAAGGTGGAAGCGTTAAATCCATGATCAACGGTAGAGATCAAATATCGCTGAATCGCCCACACCTGTTCAGCGGTTGGCTCGGTGCCGTTCATCATCCACAAATAGTTGGCCGCGTAGCCAAGTTGTGGTCTGCTCTCAACTGTCGCCAAACCTTGGCGAAGGCGATACAGCGAGCACAGCAACACGGGTGTGACCGCTGCCAATCGAAGGGCATCGTGTCGAAGTTCTGCTCCTGTCAGGTCGATGTTGGGTCGCATTGCATCGACTGCACCAACCAGTGAGAGGGCCGTGCGTAACGCCTCCAGCGGCTCGCTGTG
>JANMEI010000119.1:0-8722 GCA_031376865.1 Acidimicrobiia bacterium
ACCCTGTTGGTGGGAAGGAATTTTATGTCATTTTGTATAATATTGGTTTAGCTCTTTATAATCAAAATCAATACGAAGAAAGTAAATACTTTTTTGAGAGAGTATCAGAATCAAATCACGAACATGATGTTTTGGCAATTAAAACAATGAAGATTCTTTCACAAATTTATTACAGGGAAGGCAATTATGTAAAAAGCAGAGATATCCTACATAACTGGATTCATGCGAATCTCAACAATACAGAGTTAAATCGCACATTTTTTAAATACTTAACTATTTATTATCTTTGCTCATATAGATTAGGTTCTGAAGATTTTCAAGAAGTATTTTCGAAACTTGTTTCTCACTTTAATAATCACGAGGTTGAATATTCTCACTATTTTAACCTATATCTTAACTTGGGAAAATTATCAGCCTCTCACAAAAATTATAAAGACTATGAAAAATACATTGAAGCCCTTCACAAAATTCTTCATGAAAAGACAACTCGATGCTGTCAATACCCAAATGCGAAACGTCGGTGTACAGATAAAATGCGCCATCAGGTGGAGCAAACCGATCGAGGCCAGCCCGTTTCATACCCTCAATCATGAGCGATCGTTTCCGAACAAAACTCTCGTGGTTCATCTGGAGTTCGTCATGTGCATCAAAAGCTGCCAGGGCTGCAACCTGAGACACATGCGGTGCGCAAATCGCAAGATTGCCGTGCAATCGCTCGCACGCTTCCATGATGTCGGGTGGAGCAACTATCCAGCCCACCCGCCACCCGGTCATGCCGAAGTACTTCGAAAAACTATTGATCACCACAACTTCTGACGAGGTTTCCAATGCGCTTGACGTCTGTATACCTTCATACGATATTCCGTGGTAAATCTCATCGCTGATGAGACGAACGCCTCGGCGTGTGCACCACTCAATCAGGGTTGAAAGAGCAGCTGGCTCAATGATCGTTCCGGTTGGATTCGCCGGACTGGCGATAATGAGCCCGTCTAGCGGCCCCGCCGCCTTCAACAATTCGGGGGTGGGCGCCCAGCGAGTTTCCGGACCAACGGGTATCGGAACCGCGGTGATGCCTAACGCCTCAAGATCGTTCCGGTAACACGGATAGCCAGGTTCGGTCACACCAACACGAGCACCAGCATCGAAGCAGGCAAGAAACGCTACGACAAACGCCCCTGATGCGCCTGCGGTTATAAGTATGCGTTCACGCTCGACGAGAACATCATGTCGTTCGGAGTACCACTGGCTGACGCGATCTCGCAGCGTCGGCATTCCCAGCGAAGTTGTGTAACCAAGCGGCCCAGGCATCATCACAGCAGCCGCAGCCGCCTCACGAGCAATGCGGGGAGCACCGGTTACCGGTTGGCCAACATGCAACCCGAACAACTCACCAGTTTGGTGATAATGAGCCTCGCCAAACTCGGCCATCTGCATGGCGAGAAATGGCGCCACATTCGAACGTTGAGAAGCCACGACTTACTCACTCACAGGTTGTGCCGCCGGCACCCGGACCCGTTCCAACCGAGTTCGCCATGCAGACAAGCCCGCGAAGTAGCCGATCACTAAGACCAAGATTGCCTTCGCACTGTTGCGCAGCGTCGGATCAAACGCACCCCACAACAACGCAACGAGCCACAGGCCGGTGGCAACCAACGTCATGATCGTCATCGACCGTGGGCCGCCAGATCGCATCGGATGCGGGAACTTGATGTTGGTCATCAGCAAGCCGCACAGTCCAACACAGGCAATGACGTTGGCCCAATCTGGGGTGCCCAGCAGATACAGCGTCGGGGCAATCAGGTTCCACGTTGACGGGAAGCCGTTAAACCACAGATCGTCGGTCATCATGTCGGTGCGGCTAAACCACATTGCGGAGACGAATACGATCAGGCAAATCATCGGGATCGACAGATGCGAAGGGAACAGTCCAAACCGGTTCATAAATGCTGCCGGCACAATCACGCAGGTGAGGTAGTCAATGACCAGGTCCATCACGTAGCCGTCGATTTTCGGAGCGGCGCGAACGATGTCGATTTGTCGAGCCATTGGACCATCGACGCCATCAATGACCTGGGTGATCAACAAGTAGACCATGGCGGTCTTGACCTTGTCTTTGAACACGGCCTCGATGGCCAACATGCCGACCACAGCGCCCATGGCGGTGAAGAAATGTACGGCCCATGCGATCCGGTTGTGCCGAGAAGAGACGGGTGACGATTCGGAATCTGCCGGGTGTTGAACGGCTTGGCCCATCTCTCAACGCTACCCGGATAACTTGAGAGCCGATGCGATCCCGTTTGCAGCTGCTTTGGCTCCTTGTCACCCTTGCCTATGCAGGTGTGCGGATTGCACTCGCCAGTCGCTATCTGGCTGGTTACGGCCTCAGCATTCCCATTTTCGCGGTCATCGAATTGGCATCATCGGCGCTCTTTGGTTTTGCCTCAGGCCGGTTCGTCCCTGCTTTGGCTGCGCGCACAGGACCCGATGGAAGGCACTGGCGCGAGTCGATCAACTGGGGAGCAGCAACATTGATCGGCTTTGCTGCTCCCGATGCGTTCGTGTTTGCGACCACTCGCCGCGTTCCATTCCAAACGTTGATTTTGTTGATCTTCTTTGTCACCGCGTCGATGGTCTTCTCATCGTTTACGCTTCGCCGCAGAGTCCGAGCCGCACAAGTTGCCCAAAACCTTGCCCAACAACGAGACGCTACGGCGAGCGAGCAATCTTCATGACAAACACACTGATGTTGACTTGGCCATCGTCGTGGGCGTCGTGGGCGTCGTGGGCGTCGTGGCCGTCGTGGGCGCCGTGGGATGAAATCCAGCTGGCGCGGCCGATTCGAATAGTCGCGCTGATAGTCGCAGCAGCTCTGTTGACCTCCTTCGTACGCGGATTAGTCAAACGAGCAACGAATCGAATCATTACGTTGCCAGGAGCCGACAAAGAACGCGCCCGAGTTCGCCAACAAGCCTTTGGCACCGTGTTGCGATCGACTGTGGTTGGCATCATCTGGGCAACCGTCGTCATTGCCATCATTGGCGAACTCGGAATCAACATTGGAGCATTTGTTGCAACAGCGACAATCATCGGTGGAGCGCTGGCATTTGGTGCTCAAACGTTGGTACGAGATGCAATCGCCGGGTTCTTTGTGATTGCCGAAGATCAATACGGGGTGGGTGACGCCGTCGATCTCGGTCATGCCACAGGCGTCGTAGAGCGCATTACGTTGCGCAGCGCCCGGCTGCGCGACGGTGAAGGACGAATATGGCATGTGCCGCACGGAGGAGTTGTCCGCGTTGCCAACCTGTCGAAGTCACCGAAGGCGACGATCGATATTGATGTCGCTCGAACTAGCCATCTCGACGAGATCGATAGTGCAACTCAGCGGTTGTGCGATGCACTGGCTTCCGATGCTGAGGTGTTAGGTGCACTTATTGACAAACCGATCAGTGACGGACTCATAGAAGTCCGCGACGACCGCTTGGTGTATCGACTTTCTGTTGCCACCCGAGCTGGTGAAAATGATCGAGTTCGTCGTCGATGGAGAGTGTTGGTGCTTGGTGCATTTGAGCGAGGCGAATTGGTTGCCCCTGCGGCACCGTCAACAGTTGTGCATATAGGCAAAGAAGTCGGCGGGATCGACCTATAACCCCCGGATCGTGTTACCGATCGACGGCGCGCTTACGAGTTTGTTGCGCCACTCGTTTAGCTGCTTCCATAAAGTCCGCTGCTTCCAACGTGGACACGCTTTGCGAGTCCAAAGACTGGGCACTCCGGTTTTCGGTGAGCCGCAATGCTTGACTGTTGATGGCCAGTTCGAACATATTGCGAGACACCCGAGCATTTCCGAAACGTTCATCTCGAACCATGGACTCGAAGATGAGCGTGAGTGACTCGTGAACCCCAGCACCAAGGACGTACTGCCCGTCGGTGGCCATCTTCTTCGTTATCGTCACCAGTTCCTCTGTTCCGTAGTCCGGGAATTCCAACTCACGGGCGAAGCGTGACCGCAAACCAGGATTGGAGTTGAGGAACATGTTCATCAACTTGGGATACCCGGCGGTGATCACCACCAGTCGACCTCGGTGGTCTTCCATTCGCTTCAGCAACGTCTCGATTGCTTCGGCCCCAAAATCATGGCCCATAACGTTGGCGGGCGAGAGGGCGTACGCCTCGTCGATGAACAGAACACCATCGAGGGCATCTTTGACCGCCTTGTTGGTTTTCACTGCGGTGTGGCCCACGTACTGACCAACCAACCCGGCGCGGTCCACCTCGACGAGGTGTCCTTTTTGCAGCAGCCCCATGGCCCCATACGCCTCGGCGAGCAAGCGAGCAACGGTTGTTTTTCCGGTGCCAGGGTTGCCCAGGAACACCAGGTGTTGGCTGACGGGGACGTCGATCAGTCCATGCTCACGTCGCCGGGACTGCACTTGCAGAAAGGCCAGCAGCGTTCGTACCTGTTCTTTGACGGAATCCAAACCAACAAGTTGATCAAGATCGGCCTGAATTTCAGCCAGCGTTCGCGGTGGACCCACGCGTTGGGGTGCACGAGTTCCGCCGCGACGCTTGGCGAGGAGTTCCTCTGCGTTGCGTCGAGCGAGTTCGCCTGCTTCAAGCAAACGTTTGCGGATGTCATCGGATCTGGCGATTACCCGAAGTTACTCGGCTGCGAGAGCGGTCAGGTGCCCCTGCGGAGCATCGAATTGACAAACCGAACGTTCGGTCAGCAGAATGTCCACATGAGAACCTGGGCGTCAGAAGTAGCCTTTGACGACTTCATTGCTGCGGAAGGAATCGTTGAACCTGGCGACGATATGCCGCCGCGTTACCGCAAAGAAGTCTTTCGGTTTATGGAGATGCACGCCAATTCCGAACTGTTCGGAGGTCTGTGCGAGCAGTACTGGGTGTCGCGCGCGCCGGGGCTGCACCGCAAGTTGGCGTTCCTGGCAAAGACACAAGATGAGATCGGTCATGCTCACCTGTTGTACATGGTGGCCGCTGACCTGGGGGTGAAAACGAGGCAGCAGATGTTGGACGATCTCTTCGCCGGCAGATCAAAATTTCACAACGTGTTCCACTACAAAACCCATACGTGGGCAGATCAAATTGTTATCGCGTTTCTTGTCGATGCAGCGGCGCTCACCACACAACAAGCAGTACTGAAGAACTGTTCATACGGGCCATACCGACGGGTCCTTCGCCGTATTGTCAGCGAAGAGGGATTCCACATGCGTCACGGCGAAGAGATGTTGCTCACACTCGCCGACGGAACCGACATTCAACGGCACATGTTTCAGGCCGCCCTCGATCGATGGTGGGAGCCGGTGATGCACTTCTTCGGACCACCCACAAAGGATGGTGACCTCCTCATTCGGTGGCGGGTGAAAAGTGAAACAAACGAGGCACTTCGCGATAAGTACATCCAAAAATTCGTTCCGATGCTTCACAGTTACGGATTCACGATCCCGGATCCGACGCTGCATCAAAATGCCGAGGATCGATGGGTGATTGGCGATATCGATTGGACTGCACTGTCATCGACGCAAAGCAACAGCGGTGAAGATTCTCGACAACGCATTGCACGGTCCCGTGCCGCCTGGGAAGACACCGAATGGGTTCGTCGAGCATTGGATCAATCATCCCAAGCGCAAGCGTCTGCACAGGTGGCATAAGAATGAATGACCTCGCCTCTGACGTTGAAGCGGCCATCCGCTCCGTTTCGGATCCAGAGCTTGCCGGTATCAGTATTGGTGACCTTGGTTTGGTTCGCAGCGTCAAGGTTTCCGCATCTGGATCTGCTGTCATCCTATTGGTACCTACGTTTCTCGGGTGCCCTGCTCTACAAGTCATTCGACACGACACCGAACGTGCAGCCCTTGCCGCTGGGGCGACGGAAGTCGAAGTCCGATTCGAGTACGGCACCCCGTGGACGACCGATGCCGTTTCTGAGATCGGACGACAACAACTTGCAGCGTTTGGGATCGCCGTTGCTCGCGGCGATCAGTGTGCTTGCCCCTATTGCGATTCAACCCTGCTACTAGAGCTGTCCCCGGTTGGCCCCGCTGCTTGTCGTTCGTCATTTTGGTGCGATGCATGTCGAAATATTGTCGAAGTGTTCCGTGATTCCCGACCAAAGCCGATCTTGCTCGGTACGCCTCACAGGAAGATGAAGGAGACAGCAACGAAGAAGGACCTCGCCTCAGTTCTGCTGGATACACATGTACACGTATGAAGTGTTTCTCAAGCCGGAAGGTCGCGACGGGTTTTCGCATGCCGGAAGCCTCGATGCTCCTGACGATCACTTAGCAACCATGTACGCCCGAGAAACGTACATTCGCCGCGGCGAAGGCGCGCAGGCTTGGGTGGTGCGGCGCAGCGCGCTGCTCATCGTTGACCCAGAAGACCTACTGACCACCACCAGGCGGACACATGCGATCAATGATGGCAAAGTGGTGGCAGATCGCCGTCGACAACGGAAGGACAGCGCTACATGACTGAGCGGGTAGAACAAGAGTCGCCGCTCAGCCCACTGACAACTCCGTGCGCTGCGGCATTACTGGCACTGGCTGACGATGAGCTGGTCATCGGTCACCGACATTCCGAGTGGCTGGGCCTTTCCCCGTTCCTGGAAGAGGACCTCACCCTGTCGTCTATTGCGCAGGATGAGTTTGGTCATGCGCGGGCGCTCTACGGCCTTATTTGGCCCGACTGGGCCGATCGAGATGCAGGAGTCACTCGCCGCCCGGCATCACAATGGCGAAGTTGCGCTCTGACCGAACTGGCGGGAAACCCGTGGGAGCTATCGCTTGTTCGACATTTTCTATACGACCTGGCCGAACCGTTGCGATGGACGGGTCTTGCCGAAGAATTCGGAGACCAGGTATCGGGGTTGACCCAGCTCTGCACAACCGTCATCGCCGAAGAACGTTTCCATGCCCGTCATGCCACCGATCTCGTCATGCGGCTCGCACAAGACGAAGGCGGCCGTCACCGGCTGGACGCACAATTCGCGGCGCTGGCGCCCCTGGTGAGTGGGTTATCACCCGGTATGACCGAAGCTGGTTGGAGCGCATATCAGCAGGCAGTAAATCGGGTGCTTTGCGAAGGAGGCCTGCCTGAACTATCGCTGGTGCCCTGTCTGCCAAACGCGGAGGATCGAACCGTTCGCTCTGCTGCCTTTGCGTCGATCCATGCGCAACTGGTCGAGGTTGCCAGCTTCGATCCGACCGCTACTTGGTGAGTCGGTGGTCGATGACCCGCTTGGCTTTGCCGAGAGAACGTTCGATCGACCCGGGCGGATGAACCGTCACGGTGGTTGACACACCAATCAACGTCTTAATTTGCTCGGCGAGCTTGACTGCGTTGTCACGACGCAACACATCGTCAAGTGATCTTCGCGATTCAACGTTAACGGCCAATTCGTCGAGGTTGCCGGGACGGGTGACAACAAGTTGGTAATGTCCGCTGAGATCTGGTTGGCGAAGCAGGAGCTCTTCGACTTGGCTGGGAAACATGTTGACGCCGCGAATGATCAACATGTCGTCCGATCGTGCACTGATTCGGCCGATCCGGCGCATTGACCGTGACGTCGGTGGCAGCAACGATGTGAGATCACGGGTGCGATAGCGAATGATTGGAAAGGCTTCCTTCGTCAGGGACGTCAACACCAACTCGCCAGTCTCTCCATCGGGAAGCACTTCGCCGGTCTCGGGATTGATGATCTCGGGATAGAAGTGGTCTTCCCAAATGACCGGCCCATCTTTGCTCTCGACACATTCGCTGGCAACACCTGGGCCCATCACCTCGGAGAGTCCGTATATGTCGACAGCGTCAAGACCCAGAGCAGTCTGGATATCTGCACGCATAGCTTCTGTCCAAGGTTCTGCGCCGAAGATGCCAACCCGAAGTGATGTTGAGGCTGGGTCGACGCCTTGGCGTTGCAGTTCTTCGGCCAGTGCCAAGGAGTAGGACGGGGTCACCATGATGATGTCGGGTCGAAAATCGTTGATCAGCTGCACCTGCTTTTCGGTTTGACCGCCCGACATCGGAACAACCGTGCAACCCAGCCGCTCGGCTCCGTAGTGCGCACCCAGTCCTCCGGTGAACAGCCCATATCCATAGGCGACGTGGACGATGTCGCCTGCTTCTCCCCCAGCAGCACGAATCGAACGCGCAACTAAGTCAGCCCAGTTGTCAATATCGCTTTTGGTGTACCCGACAACCGTTGGCTTGCCGGTTGTGCCACTGGACGCATGGATTCGCACCACATCGGTTCGCGGAACAGCAAACATGCCAAAGGGATAGTTTGCGCGCAGATCATCTTTCACCGTAAAGGGAAACCGAGCGAGATCAGACAAACTGACGAAGTCATCAGGACGAACACCGGAAGCGTCGAAAGCCGTCCGATAGTGCGCAACGTTGGCGTAGACCGTTTGCAACGTGCTCTTCAACCGGCTGAGTTGTAGCGAACTGATCTCATCGCGGCTAGCCGATTCGATGCTGTGTAGAGGAGCAGGGTTCTTGCTAACCATGGTTGCTTGATCCAATCTGTTACGTTAATGGTGCGTGGACAAACCGTCGAACGTGATCGCCACAACATGATCGGCCAGTTGGCTCGCGGGCAACTTTCCTTCGGGTCGATACCACTCGATGATCGAAGTTGCCGTTCCGATCAGCAGTCGTGCGGCGAGATGCGCGTCAATATCGGAACGGATGCTGC
>JANMEI010000340.1:0-5195 GCA_031376865.1 Acidimicrobiia bacterium
ATGACCGCACGCTTGGAGCAACCAGCCCCGCTAGTTCTTATGGCCTGGTGTCACATTGGCTGCCTGGATTACACCGAGGAATGTGCGTTGGTTTGCGAAAGGCATGGGATGTTGAAGCGGTGTTTGACGACATCGAAGCGCAACAGGTGACCTACCTCGCCTCCAATCCCCCACAGCTCAAAGATTTGCTGGCTGAATCTCGTCGCCGCGGACATGCACCAAAGTCTCTTCGAATGGTGATCTCCGGCGGTGAGGCTGTTCCATCAGATCTCAAGCGCGCATACTTTGATGAGCTCGCCGTGACGTTTTGTGAGAGCTACGGCCAAAGCGAACTTGGCGGCTTTGTTGCCCTGGCCCGACCACAACGACCAGCAGACCAACACTTCGGTGCGGTGGGCGAGCCACTCCCAGACAAAGACGTCCGCATCTTGGATGACAGCGACAACGAGGTACCGATCGGATCACCCGGCGAGATATGTATCCGGGGCGGATACATGTGGGGATACTGGAACGATCCAGACAAGACGGCAACAACGCTGCGAAACGGTTGGCTGCATACGGGCGACCTTGGCTCGATGTCGGCCACCGGGCACGTCACCACGCTGGGACGATATTCTGAACGAATCTCGACCCCCGAAGGTGTGGTGCTTCCTCGGCCCATCGAAGAGGCAGTAAGTGCATGTAGTGAATCGGTCCGCCACGTAGCGGTTGTCCCCGGTGTCGGCGGCCCGAGAGCGGTCGTGGCGTTGTGGCCCGAAGCCACTCCGATCGACGAGCAGCAACTGCTCACTGCGTACCGGGCCCGACCTGGAGCCGATCAACGGCTCCATGATCTACTGATCATTAGTGAGATGCCAATGACCTCAACCGGCAAGTTGGACCGTGTTGCGCTGCGGGATCGCTACGGGGTGGCCTAAACCCGACGTCGTTGTCCTGGTGGCTAAGGCGTTGCGAGCATGCGCTTGTCAACGCCGCCGGCGGTGATCCAACCGCGGGTGACTTGGCGTTCCGTGACCACAAAAACTTCACGCCAGCCTTTCTTAATCGGTCCCGCAAACAAGATTTGGCTGGCAGTCACCGAGGCAACCGTGGCTGACTTTGCCGATGCGGAGCTGTGCACCTTGGATGCAATGCGAGCTCGGCGCGGCACCCAACCTTGCGGAGCCTTCACACAGGCACCGAATGCCTCGCCGAGTAACGCTGCTCGCTGGCCTGGCTCATCTGGTTCGTTCACTGTCAACGTCGGTCCTTTGACAAACCGGTACTCAGGCTTGGAGGTTGACACATCAGCACTTTGGAACTGGAATGCAGTGAGCTTGGATTTATTGATCACCACCAACCCTTCAACACTGAGGAAAGCGGACCGGGGCTCGTCGTCGAACGTGCACGACAACGAGGGAAGTTTCTCAGGGTTCGCCACAGCTAAAGCGGTTGACTTCATACCGACGGCGAAGCCGGCCGTCATCACGACGGTGGCTAACACGCTTGCCACTCGACGCCGAGGTTGGATCGATTTCATTAAGGACACTGTATTCACATCGTTTCTGACGCAACCACGGTTGCGTCTAGTTCCATTACGGTGCAGTCAATGACTACTGAACTTGAACAGCAATGGTCAGACGCACTTGCGTTGTGGTCAATTTCCGAATGGATTTTGGCCCAGGCACCCACTTCACCATGGGTGCATCCACCTGCGTTGTTCGCTGTCGCTCCCGATTCAACCTTTGCCGACACCCCATCACGCCGGATCGGGCTTGAAACCTTGGGTCCCGAGGGCGCAACGGTGCTCGATGTGGGTTGCGGCGGCGGCGGGTCTGCGCTGCCCCTAGCATCGCGCACCACTCACCTGCATGGCGTTGACGAACAGCACTCCATGCTCGTCAATTTCACCGAGGCAGCGCAGCGGTTGGGTCTGGTGGTATCAACGACTGAAGGAAAGTGGCAAGACGTCGAGGCAACGGTGCCACCAGCGGACCTGGTCATCTCGCACCACGTTGCGTACAATGTGGCCGATATCGGCGCGTATGTTTCATCGTTGTCATCTCACGCAAACCGTCGCGTGATTGTCGAGCTACCGGACCGGCATCCGACAGCACCGATGTCGCCTCTTTGGAAACACTTTTGGGATCTTGACCGTCCAGCGGAACCAAGCGCCCAGTTGTTTGCGGAAGTGGTACGAGCTAGCGGCTTCTCGCCATCACTTGAGCGTTTCAGCCGAGCTCCTCGCAAACCACAGCTTGACAACGATGCGTACATAGCATTCGTCCGTACTCGGCTCTGCCTATCACCCGATCGTGACAATGATGTCGCCGAAGCGCTCCAGCGGTTTGGGCTAACCGAGTCAGCCCACGTTGCCACAGTCCATTGGTCGCCTTGATACCTGAATTAATCTCAGTAACATTCACTGATGGATCGATCCTTCTGGTCACAGGTGCTCGCGACTAAGTGCGAATTGCCACCTAACTCAGACCTTCGCATGGATGCTCTGATTGATGAGCTGGTTGGCTATCTGGCTTCCCCTGACCCTCAGTTGCGTGACGAGTTTGGGTTTTCAATTTTGGCAGCGTGGATCAGTTCGGGCACGCTAACGGAGCATCAACGAGCAACGTTGATCAGCACATGCCGACGCAACATGTTTACAGACATTGGCCAGGTTCCGGGCGATTCGGTGTTTGGTCGATCCTTTTCTGTTTTGGTACTCGCCGCCATTGTGAATCGGGAAAGCGCAGTGCCTCTCATACCTGCAGCAGATATAAACGACCTCCTCGATCAAATGCTGTTGTATGCACACACAGAGAAAGATCTTCGTGGTCACATCGCCGGCAAAGGTTGGGCCCATTCAGTTGCACACACCGCCGATGCTTTAGGGAACCTGGCAGCCAATCCGCACATTGCAAGGCCAGGCTTGCAACGGATACTTGAAGCAATCAGCGACAGACTTACCGCACCGAACTCCCCCGTCTTCCAACATCACGAAGCATCCCGGTTAGCACGAGCCGCAAAGGTTGCGATCCTTCGTGAGCAACTTTCTCACGAGCAACTGCTCACCTGGGTGAAGGACATCCTGGTCACGCTGGGGTCTACTTCGCAAACGGATCTCGAGTCAGGCGACGTCGGCAAACGGGTTAACTGCGAATCGTTCATGGCAAGTTTGTACCTTCAGTTGCAATCAATTGATGGCCCCGAGACCGCAGCCCTTCGCAAGGACCTTCACCATTGTCTGGAACAGTTTGGGTTTGTTCCCAGCTAATCCGACTGCCAATCGGGATGATTACGGTTGTTGAATCGTCGACGTGTCTTCTCATGGGCAGGTCGACACGTCAACGCTTCGGTGTGATACTGCACGCTCCAAAATCAAACTGATGCCATCGCACGCCAGAGCTTTTCCGACGTCACCGGCATGTCGATGTGTGTCACTCCGAGATGCGACACTGCGTCGATGATCGCGTTGTGTACCGCTGGCGTGGCACCGATCGTCCCGGACTCACCGATTCCCTTGGCGCCCAGTTCGTTCATCGGTGAAATGGTTTCCAGCGCCACCCGTTCGATGCTTGGCATTTCCGTGGCGGAGATCACCGCATAGTCGCTGAAGTTGGATGTCAGGGGATTGCCCTCGGCGTCGTAAACCATTTCTTCAAGAAACGCCTGCGCTGCGCCTTGAGCAACGCCACCGTGAACCTGCCCGGCCACCAACATGGGATTCAATATTCGGCCAGCATCGTCGCAGGCAATATGTCGCAGCAGCGTGACCTTACCGGTTTCGCGATCGACCTCAACCACACTGACGTGTGCACCGCTCGGAAACGTTGCACCCTTCGAGGTGAAGTCAAACTCTGCTGCCATGGGTGACTGCGAGGCGGCAACAACCTCTACCCACGACCGGGCGATCGAAGGTGCTCCGGCTACGTGGAATCTGCCGGTGACAGTGTCAAGTGTGATGTCTTCGACGGCTGCTTCGAGCAGATCGGCGGCCACCGTTTTGGCTTGGTCTGCCACCAAGTTTGCCGCACCCACAATGGCGGAACCGGCAACTTGTAAGGAGCGCGATCCTCCGGTGAGGCCGCCACGCGGCACCACGTCGGTATCGCCGTGCACAATCTCAATGTCGTCCATCGAGACTCCGAGCCGATCGGCAATCAACATCGCCCAACTGGTGTCGTGACCGGTGCCGTATGGGGTTGAACCAGTACGTGCACGTACTTTACCGCTGGCCAGCACCTCGACGCTGGCGTATTCCTGTTGCACGCCACCGGCGGTGACCTCAACATAAGTCGAGATTCCGATGCCGAGAAGTTTTTGTTCATTGCGGTCGCGTCTTGCCTGTTGTTCGCTTCGTAACCCCGCATAGCCAGCGGCATCAAGCGCCCTGTCCAACATTTCCGCATAGGCGCCCGAGTCGTAGGGGGTGCCCGCCGATGACTTGATGGGCTGATGGAACTCGGCGATCACGTTACGACGTCGGACTTCGGCCGGGTCCATGCCGATGTGCTGTGCGTACATATCGACAGCGCGTTCAATGGCGGCAGAGGCTTCGGGCCGACCCGCCCCACGGAACGGCCCTACCGGCGTGGTATTTGTCAGTACGGATACGGATTCAAACGACACATGCGTAATGTCGTACACACCGGGCTGCATCATCTTTGTCATATTTGGCAGGTATGCGCCGTATCGAGGATATGCGCCCGAATCTTGCACCACCTTCAAACGATAAGCCTTGAGCTTGCCGGTGCGGTCGCCACCCAATTCGATATCTTGCACCTGGGCGCGTCCCGGAGCCAGGTTTTGCATGTCGTCAGTGCGATTACTAAACCAACGAACCGATCGTCCTGTTTGTTGCGCAAGCCAGCCCAACAAAACATCTTCCGGATATGGCATTGCCTTTACCCCGAACCCGCCGCCCACATCGGGGGTGATCACTCGGATGTTCGCTTCATCAATCTTCAGGGCCCGAGCAAGAAATCCTCGATAGGGATGGGCACCTTGGCATGACACCCAATGATGCAACCGGCCAGCTGCGTCCCAGGCCGCCGCTGCACTGCGAGGTTCGATTGGGGCTCCGGCAATCTTCGAATTCAGAATACGTGTACGTATGATGACTTCGCAGCCTGCCAACACTTCATCAAATCCGTCGGTTGCTGTGACCGGCACCGTCAAGGCAACGTTTGAACCCAATTCGGGAAACAGCAGCACGTCGT
>JANMEI010000341.1:0-4483 GCA_031376865.1 Acidimicrobiia bacterium
GCAATAATGAAGCGACTTTTGGTCAACAAAAAGGTCATCATTCCGGTGATTGCCGCCGCGATCGGTCTGGCGGCATGGCTTGTGTTCGGACTGTTTGCTGTGCAATCGAGTTTTATCGACAAGCGTGTGAACGAAGCTTCCCCAATCGCCGTGCAGGCAGATTCGGAGCAAGGAGACTCTTCCCCAGCTCTCCCAACCCTCGGCCGAATGTTGGGTAAACCTGGAGGTGACACGTTTCCCGATGTCATCGCCGCAACGTTGACCGCTACGTCAGGTCGGGTGTTTAAAGTGGATGCGACACTGTCCAGCCCCTACGACACCCCTGATCGCTATGCCGATGCGTTCCGTATCAAGACGGCAAATGGGACCGTGCTCGGTGTCAAGGAACTTTCGCACGATCACCAAGCCGAACAGCCCTTCACCCGTTCCCTTGAAGGAGTGGCCATCCCTGATGGTGTGGAGGTTGTGTTTGTTGAAGGACGTGACCAGGCCAATGGTTGGGGTGGACAGGTCTGGGAAGTGCCGGTTCCGTAGTTGTCAGATGAGGAGACTTGCGGTGCGGTCTGCGAGTGCCATCGCCGTAAGGAACGGGTTGACGCCTCCGTTGGTGACATGCACAGAAGTGTCAGCAACGTAGACGTTTGCTAACCCATGGACCCGGCACGAGGGATCAACAACCGACGTCAGCGGGTCTTCGCCCATTCGTGCGGTGCCTGCCTGATGTTGGCCACCGGACAGATACGGTTTGGTAGGAGCGATGCTCCAAGCCTCAACTGCCCCCGCTGCTTGCAGCCATTCGACGGCACGATCGGCCAAAAATGCTGCAGACCGGATGGACTCTGGATGAGTGGCCCCCGACAGTCTGGCAACGGGAACGCCTAAAGCGTCGCGAACTGACGGATCCAGTGTGACCCGAGCCTGTGGTGAAGGTATGTCTTGAATAGGGCCCTTCAAATCGATGGTGTGCAGATAGTACGTTCGCATCCAATTGATGACGGCTTCGTGGTCGGTCAGAGGCGGTCGCGGTCGATCGGACATCACCTGCCAAAATGCCGTTGGCAGAATAGTGAAGTCATCGAGCAACATTCCGCCTCCGATGATGCTGTCGTTGTGGTGAAGCCATCGATTCGTTGCGATGGATGGACCGGGTCCAACCGAATCACGAACCACAGCATCGAAGCGCCCGACTGCAGCAATGTAGACATGTCCTTGCAGGTTGCGGCCCAACATTGGTAGATCAATGCCAGAGAGGAACAACAGACGAGCAGTCTCGATTGCGCCCGCACTGCACATCACTAGATCGGCGGCGATGTCGAAGGGCTGCCCGTCACGGACAACGGTCACGCTGCTCGCTCGCCCGCGTGTGATGTTGATTCGTGTCGCTGAGGCGCGCGTCAGCAACGTCGCGTTGCCCGTTGCTATGGCTTGCGGCAGAAATGTGTTGTGAGAGCCGTTCTTCGCATCAACCGGACATGCAAAACCAACGCAATAGCCGCAGGCAACACACGCAGGCCGCCCACCTCGGCCAGCCGAGTTGATGGCCAACGGTGGCGGGAGAGTTGCCCACCCCAGCGAATCGGCAGCCTCCTGAAGCATCGGCGTCCTGAGTTGTGCGGGAAGCGGCGACATCGGATACTCACGCGTGTACGGCGGAAGGTGGCCCATTGCGTCGGCACGACCGCAAACCCCAAGGTCGTGCTCGATGCGGTCATAGTGGCCTGCTAAGTCTGCATACTGAATTGGCCAATTGGCAAGCGATGATCCCTCGGGTATCCCATAGGTGGACGCCATTTGAAAATCGAGTGGGTGAAATCGCCAGGCTTGCGCGCCGTAAACTCGGGTCCCGCCACCAACGGTTGCTGCGTTTGCGTGATAGCGAGTGTCCCAGGGGTTGATGGTGCTGACGGCGCCTTCCCAGTCTTCGACGACGCGTGGATGGTCTGCTGACGGTCCAGCGTTATGACCGCCATACGCGACCCGTTGGTTGACGAGGTGATCTCGGCCGATTACATCGAATGACAGCCAGTCACCGCGTTCGATTACCAACACCGATCGTCCGCTTCGAGCCAAACGTTCGGCAACCACTCCGCCCCCAGCGCCGGCACCGATCACGATGACATCGGCATGTGCAGGGATCCGGTCGACGGTGGGAACAGCGACTCCAAACTGTTGGCGCTGACCTTGATCGTCTGAACGAAACCCGGCTGCCTGTGCACCTTCTGGGGTCGCCCAGTATTTGATCCAGTCATCGTCGGTCATCAGGTGACAACCTACCGTTTCAATCGGCTTGTTCCGAAGATGGTTAGTCGGCTGGAACCAAGTTTCGAAACGCCAACCAACGGAGAAAGTCACGCCGTTGGACGTAAACCGGATAGGCAAGAAACGGGGGATACACGCCGGCGAAGAGTGCGGCCAACCCGAGTCCTTCGCCAAGAGCCAGAAGGGCGATGAACACAATTGCCACACACGCAAAATAGAACGCAGCACCGTACTTCCAAGACGGTAAGAAACGAGTCCCATCACCTTGCGCTTGCAATGGTCCCACCCCGTTTGACCGTCCCGCAAGTAGCCCGGTGCGATGTGCCCACGGACGTTTACTCAACCACGCGTTCAACATGAACAAGACGATCGCGAAGCTTTGATCGAATCTGACACGCGTCGCAGTTGAGATGAGCAAGAGACCGAACCACACAGCCGCTCGCAATTCAATCTGCAATCCTGACCACGGTCGTTTGGAAACAAAAAGATCGACCAGTTCGTCGTAACGAGCACCCCGGTTTCGAGGTTTCTGCCACTGGTTCACCCAACCATCTTCGCGTAGGGTTCGGAGATGGCACAACCCTTATCATGTGTTCGATGTAGTTCAGCAGAGATGGTGGTTCCCAACCTGTCCTTGGCAGATTCCGGGTGGGGCGATGGGTCGGTGAATCACCACGAGGTGTTGTTCGATGCGAATCCAAATGCACTGGTGTTCAAGAATCGCCTTCGCTTCGCAGTCACGGCACACGTGTGCTGCAACTGCGGGCATGTAGAACTCACGATCCCGAAAACCGGGCCCGAAGACACCTACTCCGGCACTGGTGCTCTATGGAACGCCTTTCAGTCCGCCAAGCAATGATCTGATCTACGGTTAGTTGATGAGTGAGTTTCGTGGTGTGCCAAAAGATGCGTTGGACTTCTTCGAAGAGTTGGGGATGAACAACACGAAGAGCTTCTGGCTGGAACACAAGCCTCGTTATGATGAGATCAAAGAGTCCTTGGTGGCGTTGGGTAACGCCGTCGATCCTCAATTTCATCCGTTGCGGATCTTTCGACCGAATCGTGATGTTCGTTTTGCTGCTGATAAGTCACCATACAAAACCAACATCGGAATGTCTGGCGAAACTGAAGGTGGTTCGATCGTGTACGTGCATCTTGATGCAGCCGGCATGTTTGCTGCGTCGGGCATGTACATGATGGCTAAAGATCAACTGCAACGATTCCGAGCCAGCGTCGACCACGACGTCTACGGTCCCCAGCTGGTAACGGTCATTGCTGGCATCACCAAAACCGGCATCGAGGTCACTCACGGAGGAGAAGCTCCGTTAAAAACCAAACCTAAAGGTTTCGACGTCGATCATCCTCGGATCGAGCTGCTGTGCTGGAAGGGGATCATCACCAGCCGTATGTTCGGCGCCCCTGCGTGGATTCACAGCAAACGACTAGCGAAAGAAGTCGAATCGGTGTGGGTGGGTTCGCAGCCGTTGGTGGATTGGCTGGACCTGCACGTCGGACCTACGCAGGAAGCATCAAGCCGCTAGGCCGAATTTTCCAGAAGGTGAAGCAATCCACAGGATCGTTTGCAACGAACGATCCCTATGTCAACTTCACCCAGTACCCAAACTACGGCTCTGCCCGGAGCCACCCTTCCTTCACGGCTGATCTCGTCGGTCATTGGCCTCGTCGCAGCCGGAAGCGGCCTGGCCGCTGGCGAACTGTTGGCTAGCGCTGACGATGACATGTTGTCCCCGGTCATTGGCGTGGGAAACCGCGCCATTGATCTGGTACCACCGCCCGTGAAGCGTTTCGCCATTTCTACGTTCGGAACGCACGACAAGTTGGCGTTGTTGCTTGGTATCGGATTCGCCATCACCATCTTTGCCGCAGTGGTTGGCATCATCGCTAGGAAACGGAAGCCAGTTGCCCTCTTAGGTTTGGCTGCCTTTGGTGCTCTGGGAGTGATTGCCGCCCTGACAGGGCGAGGGGGTGGAGCGGTTGCCGCAATCCCGTCGCTGTTGGCAGCAGGTGTAGCGATGGTTGCGCTGTTGGTGATGTTTCGCACCGTGCCAGCCACAAGCTCAGTCGAACCGTCGAATGAACCAGCGTCTCCTGCTGTCGGTGTGACACGACGAAGTGTTGTTGCCGTCGGTGGGTTTGCCGTATTGGCAGTTGCGATGGGGGCTACCGCTCAACAAGTGAAACGTGGTGCCGTAACTGCGGCCAA
>JANMEI010000382.1:0-3410 GCA_031376865.1 Acidimicrobiia bacterium
GCCATGCTGTCTTCTACGCTGCGAACTATCAGCTTGGCTTGCAGTTCTGCAGCGAATCCAGCGAAGTACGAGGGATCGAGCGCCAGGCCGACAGCAACCGCGTACTGAAACGGGCCACTGGACACGTAGGTTAAAAACTGCTTCGATGTGCGTACAGCCGAGACGAGTTTGGCTGGCCCGGTTGCCCATCCCACCTTCCACCCAGTGAACGACAGCGTCTTTCCGGCCGATCCAATAGTAAGTGTGCGTTGTGCCATTCCTGGCAAGCGAGAGATGGGATGGTGGGCAACTCCATCAAAGGTCAGATGTTCATATGCTTCGTCGGAAATGACCACCAGATCGTGTTCAACGGCTAAGGCGGCGATCCCTTGCAACGTTTCATCGGTGAATACCGTCCCGGTGGGGTTGTGGGGACTATTGACCACCATGATGCGCGTACGTGGCGTGATGGCTGAGCGAAGCTCGGTGAGGTCTGGCTGGAAATCGGGGGCACGCAGTGTGATGGGAACCATTGTTGCTCCGGCCATGGCAATTCCGGCCGGATACGAATCGTAAAACGGCTCAAACAACAGGCACTCGTCGCCGGTGTCCAGTAGCGAAGCGAATGCAGCCGCTAGAGCCTCGGTGGCTCCGCAGGTGATGAGCACTTGGGAATCTGGGTCCAGATTGATGCCATAGTACGCGCGCTGGTGATCAACGACCGCTTGACGAAGTTCTGGAATGCCAGAGCCAGGCGGGTATTGGTTCCCCTTTCCAGACCGAATTGCTTCGATGGCAGCATCGCTTACCGCAGCGGGACCGTCGGTATCGGGGAAACCCTGTCCCAGGTTGATGGAACCGGTGGAGAGTGCGAGCGCAGACATTTCGGCGAAAATCGTGGTGCCAAAACCGTCAAGTTTGCTGGTTAGGTATTCGTTGTCCAGTGCGCTCACTTCATCATCGTCTCATGCCGGGCTGAGTACGTTCGCTTTTGTTGCCACAACGGCCGATCAGACAGAAGGGCAGCCTCGCCATGAAGGTACGGATTGCTTCATTCAACGTAGAAAATCTGTTCGAACGGCCGAAGTTATTGAACGCTGCTTCGTGGCGTTTCAACTCGCGCAAACTTGCATCGTTTGAAGAACTGACCGCGCTGTTGCAGGGTGAGAGTTACGCCGGGAAAGAGCGGCGGATTGTCAAACTGCTGACGGAGCTAGGGCTTGATCGCAAGGACGAGTCTGAATGGGCATGGCTACGCCGGGTCCGCGGCAGCCTGTTGAAACGTCCACGTACTGGCGCAGTCGAAGTGGTCGCCAGCGGGCGAGGTGATTGGATTGGGTGGCTGGAACTCAAGACCGAGCCCGTCAACGAACAGGCGACTGTCAACACCGCCCGTGTGATCAACGACGTCGATGCTCATGTGATGGGTGTCATCGAAGCTGACAATCGACCGTTGTTGGAGCGGTTTACCACCCAGCTGCTTCGACAGGTTCAGGGGAAGCCCTACCCGTATGTGATGTTGATCGAAGGTACCGATCAGCGCGGGATTGACGTCGGGCTACTCACACGGTTCCCCATCGAATTAATCCGTACCCATATTTTTGACAAAGAACCGGGAAGCGAAACAACTCCGGTCTTTTCTCGTGATTGTTCTAAGTATCACTTGACGCTGAGCAAAACCAAGACGTTGATTGTGTTGGTGAACCACTTCAAATCGAAAGGATATTCGGCGCCCGGCGATCCGCTCGGAAACGAAAAACGAACGCGTCAAGCGACCCGGGTCCGCCAGATCTACGACGAGTTGAGATCAGACGGCGAGAAGTTCATCGCTGTTGTGGGCGACCTGAACGACACTCCAGACAGTGAGCCCCTTCAACCGCTGCTAGCCGGATCGGGCTTGCGAGACATCAGCGAGCACGGGAACTTTGAGTTTGGCGAACGCACGGGAACTTTCGAAAGTTCGAATGACAAAATTGACTACGTCCTGTGCTCTCCCGAACTGTTCGCCAAGGCAACCGGTGGCGCGGTGTTCCGAAAAGGTGTGTGGCGAGGTCCACGGACACGAAACAAGTGGGAGATGTACGACACCATCACCACAGAAGCCGAAGGGGCTTCTGATCACGCTGCCATTTACGGGGACTTTGATCTCTAAGCGCATTGATCTGTGACTCAGCCGCACGGGCTTGTTCGAAAAGCAGCGATGGCGGCCTTTACTTCGGGTAGCAGGGCTTGACCGAACCGGGTGCCGCCTGAAATTGAGAGATGGGTTTCGTCGGCGAAGTCGTTTGACGACAGCGGATTGGCAGTGGGGTCGCCGAGCATTCGGTTGAATACATCTGCTGTGTACAGACGATCAGTGTCTGATGCGTTGCCGAGGGCGAGAATGGTGGTGTTGAGTTCCGCTCGGAATCCCACCGGCCTTCGTGATTTCAATTCGGGTACCCGTGGTGTGAGTGTTCCCATCACGACTATTGCTTTCGGTGCAATTCGTTGAATGTGCGCAATCAACTCTCGATACTCCGTCGGGGTGCCACCGTTGGTGCCGAGGTTGACCACCACCACATCGGGCAGTGCGACCGCAGCCATAACGTCGAGGTCATTGTTGATCATTTGTACGGTGAACCCGCCGAGCCCCGAATGAGAAAACTCACCAGGTACCCCAGCGGGTGCAACCGCACCCCATTGGAGCGGTGACCCGGGTGCCCCAATATGGCCTCGGAAGTCAACATCAGTGATGCCTTCGGCCCGAAGAGCCGAGAATAGCGCGTACCGATACGAATCAGTGAAACCGGTCGGATCTCCGTATCCACCAACGGTGAGTGAATCACCGAGGGGCCACAGGCGGATCGGCGCCGATTGCGGTCGACACGGATTCGACGCCACCACCGTCACCCCGGGAGTATTCGGAACCGCACTCGCCGGGCTCGGGTCCGGGGCAGGCGCTGTAGGGGTTGCTTGTGGCGAGGCGAAAGTAGCCGGCAGCACCTTCAAAGTGGTGGTGATTTTGCGGGTGCGTTTGCCGGCGACGATCTCGGTAACGGTCACGGGGGTCTGCTGCTCGCGCCACAGCGACGACGTAACTGTCGCACTGCCGTCAGGGTCTGCCTTGACCCACCCCAACGTGACGTCTTGGGTGTCAAAAGCGGCAAGCGATCCGGGCCGCAGGTTACGCACGGTGGCACGAAACGGCTGCCCGACTAGCACCTGTTTAGGGACTCGCAGTTCAAGCCGTTTGAGTTTGGGTGCCTTGGACTTTGCTGGGGCAGCTACTCCATGAAAGACGGTCGCTGCCGTGATGGCCACTCCAATCGATACAGCTATCGACACAAAACGCATACTTCGCACAACGAAACGCTAGCCGGGCCGAACGGGTACGGTTTGGCGGTGCTCACTCTTCACTCGTTGATCGATCAAACCGGCTTGCTGACGTT
>JANMEI010000403.1:0-2710 GCA_031376865.1 Acidimicrobiia bacterium
CGTTCAACGCGAAGGTCAATTCGCTGACCAAAATCAGACGAGCTTTGACTAACATTCGCTTTTCGCCAGCGGACAGGCCCTTGTCCTTGTCACGGATCGACAAGTTACGCACGACCTCGGCCACCTGATAGATGTCACCAGACTTGAGCTTTTCCACGTGGTTCTTGAACCGACGTGACCAGTTGGTAGGCATACGGGCTTCTTTTTTACGAAGCACGGCAAAGACTTCTTCGACCTCTTCGTCGTTGATGACTTCACGCAAGCCAATCGTGTCGACCTTGTCGACCGGGACCTTCAACGTCAAGTTGTCAAAAGCCAATTTGAGGACAAGGTATTCCTTTTCCTCACCTGCGAAGGTCTCCATCTTGCGTTCTTCAATTGTTGCTGCACCATGGTGCGGGTATACAACCTTGTCGCCGACATCGAACGTCATGTTGTTCAAACCCTTTTCTCGACCAACCATCCGGTTGCATCGGCTGAAAGTAGACATATCAGGATAGCGGACCCGGGTGACCCGCCGAACCAGCGTTCACTCAGCAGGTGCCAACCCCTGCTGGGAGCATCCTTTTACCCCTGCGGAGCAGCGACTGGAAGCCCAGTTTGGGTATCAATAGTGCTCGATTCGATTGGAACAGCGACAGAAATCCCCGGCACGGGCGGTGAATCAGGCCGAATTCGCTTGGCGGCAACCACTCCATCCTTTTCAAAAACAATCTCGAATTCTCCATTTGGCCCGATCAAACGCTCCACTAACGCAGCCTGGGCAGTGTTGTTTGGATTAGCCACATCGAGGTGGACACGATCAAACACCACCCACGTGACTCGGTTTGGATCGTGTGGTTTTGGATCTTGGCCACCACCGGGAAGATCGTTGCCCCAATAAGCAGGAATCCATGGATTGGGCCAGTCATAAATGTCGTTGCGGTGAGTCAGGTGTGGACCTACTGCGTAGGTGGCAGAGACTCCAGCTGAGTCAGGCACCAAATCAACAGCTGCCTGCAGTGCTTTCACTCGAGGTGACGGTGCGCTCCAGTACCCCGACTTGGCCCCCAGAGGTGAGTTGGACCAACCCGTGTTGGAGACGTACGAGCAGATTAACAACACGACGATCATCCACCTTCGATTGGCTCGGCTTTTGATTCGGCGCGCAACGCCCTCAATCGAGGCAATCACGATCGGCGCAATCATCATCGAGGGATATTGGTAATCGATTTGACGCGAGTACGGCGTTGAACTGGTGATGCTCGACAGCATCTGCGGACCCGCCATCAACAAGTAGGGGAACCCGGCCAGCGGGCTAGCCGCTAACGGCAACAACAGTTGAAAGTAAAAGGTGATTCGATCTTTTTTCATCGCCAAGTTGACGACCCGATCGGGGTGCCGCAACATGTTGCCCAATACACCGAACATGGTCGATCCGAAGTCGCCGTAAAAGTATTGGATGTAGAACGGATCCTTCCCACCGTTGTAATGGCGGATCACACCTTTGGTGGCAAAGAAGTACAACGCCATCGAACCAACCACCGTGTACACCGACGCGCGTACGTTTCGGTTGCGCCAGTTGAATGGATTTGCATCCTCGCCACTGCGTGCATCGCGCCATGCATGCCAGACGAGTAGTCCGCCCATCATGGTCATTACCAGCGCAGCGTCTTCGCGCGTGGTGAGTGCGAGGAGCGCAAACACCGTGAACATCCGCCACGAGTGTCGTCGAGCTGCCCACCATGCGAAAAGCAACGGCGTGATCACGAGTGCTTCGGGGTGCCAGTTTGCCCAGGTGATGAAACCA
This sequence comes from Acidimicrobiia bacterium, assembly GCA_031376865.1. Taxonomy (GTDB): domain Bacteria; phylum Actinomycetota; class Acidimicrobiia; order Acidimicrobiales; family JANYDT01; genus JANNBN01. The sequence goes on from JANMEI010000403.1 coordinate 1,790, forward strand.
ATTGGGGCGTAAGCCACGTAGGCAATCGAGAAACAAAAACCCATCCACGGCGACTTCAATCGATCAAGAGCAATCAAGTAGACCGCGATCGCGCCAAGCCCGATAATCACCGCTTGCGACACATACAAGAAACGCGGCCCCGCACCCATCCAGTAGAACGGCGCATGCAGATACATCACCGGGTTGAAATGGTGTCCCCACATCTCCAAACCACGGACGGTGATAAATGTTGGACCAAACCGGGACGCTTTCCACAACGCCTGGTCGTAGATGCCCATATCAAACGCCCATGATGCGTACGCGTTGTAATGCCGGACCCCCAGACGACCAAACAACGTTCCGAACCCAAGCGCCAGCCCAACCGATAACCAGAACGGCAACGGCTGATCGAGCAATGCCCGAACTGCTTTCCGAATTTCACCAGGAGGTCGCTCGCTGGGCACAGGTTTCACATCAGCAACTGCTGCAACAACTGGCTCACCAGCTACTGATTCACCAAGAATCGGTGCCGATTCGTCAGTTATCGAGTTCGATTTCAGAACTTCGTCCACTTGATCCACCCCCAAACGCTACCGGCCGATACGCTTCAATCATGATCACGCGTGAGTTCTTCGCTGCAATCGAGTTTTTTCAGGTGTTTTCGAGCGAGTCGCATGAGCGATTCGCTTTGGCCGCGAAAGAGCACAGCTTCCAACGAGGCGACACCGTCTTCGCCGAAGGTGACGAAGCCGAGCACCTTTACGTCGTCAATCGAGGGCGAATCGCAATTGCGAATCGCAACATCGATCGAGAGTCGTTGCTCGCATTAATGGGCACGGGTGACCTGTTCGGCGAGATGGCCCTATTCGACGGTCAGGGGCGCTCCGCACTCGCTCGTGCGCTGGAGCCCAGCGAAGTGGTTTCCGTTCCGTTCTCGGTCAT
>JANMEI010000449.1:0-2793 GCA_031376865.1 Acidimicrobiia bacterium
GTCGATGGACCCGCCGTTGGTGTTGTTCTGCCCGCAGAAGAAGTCATCAACCTGGGCACTGGTAGACGCAGCCGGTCATTACGCAGTCAATATTCTGGCTGGCGAGCATCAACACATCAGTCAGCAAATGTCATCGAAGGCAGAAGATAAGTTCGCTGACATTGCCTGGCACACTGAGTCCACCGGATCCCCAGTCCTCAACGAGGCATTGGGCTGGATCGATTGCCGCACCGAGCATGTCTATGACGGTGGCGATCATTGGATTGTGGTGGGGCGGATCTTGGCCATGGGCTGGCGCGATGGCGCGCCGCTTGGTTACCACCGCGGTTCGTACGGTTCCTTTTCGCCAGCGGTTGCCGACTAAGAACAGCCAGGTCGCCTGATGCCATTTACGTTTGAACCCACCCCGCTGGAGGGCGTTGTCCTCGTTGCTAGCCGTGTCTTTGGTGACGATCGCGGATACTTCCGTGAAGGGTTCAAAGCATCCGAGTTTGCCGCTGCTGGTTTGCCAACCGCTTTCACTCAAGACAACACGTCGCGCTCCAAGCGTGGCGTTGTTCGAGGGTTGCATTTTCAAACCGACCCGCGTGGCCAAGGAAAGCTGGTCACCGTCACACAAGGAGCGGTGCTCGATGTTGCGGTGGACGTGCGGTTAGGGTCGCCCACCTACGGGCAGTGGTTTGGCGTCGAGCTCAGCGCCGAGAACGCATTGTCGCTCTGGATACCCATTGGGTTCGCGCACGGGTTTTCTGTGTTGTCCGATCATGCCGATCTTGTTTATAAGTGCACAGACGAATTTAGTGGCGCGCATGATGGGGGCATTGCGTGGAACGATCCAGACATCGCGGTTGACTGGCGCGTTGCCGATCCCATCATTTCGGAAAAAGATGCGCTCCTCTTGCCGCTGTCGCACAGCGAGCCGGGCTTCCGTTACTAGGTCACGCAGTAATGCCGACCGAGGTCAAGATGAATGCCAGCGTTTGGGCTTCGTCGTGCCACACGGCGTAGCGACCGGTGGGGCCCTGGTGGCCGGCGCCCAATTCGGTTTTCAGAAGTACAGGCTTGCCCGACGTGCTGCGCTGCCGTAGCTTCTGGGCCCACTTGGCTGGCTCCCAATAGCCAACCCGAGGGTCGTTGAGGCCGGCGGTGATGAAGATGGTTGGATATGGCTTGTCGGTCACGTTGTCGTACGGCGAGTAGCTCGACATGTAGGCGCCAAACTCGGGCTCGTTGGGGTTGCCCCATTCGTCCCACTCGATCTGGGTCAACGGGAGTGTCTCGTCGAGCATGGTGGTGACCACATCGACAAACGGTACTTCGGCAACGATGGCCGCCCATCGTTGCGGCGCGAGGTTGGTGACGGCGCCCATCAGCAGCCCGCCGGCACTGCCGCCACGAGCAACGATTTTTGCGCCGTCACACACGTTGGTAGTGGCCAGATGGTCAGCGACCGAGATGAAGTCGGTGAACGTATTGTGCTTCAGCAGAAACTTGCCGTCGTTGTACCACTTACGACCGCGTTCGCCTCCACCGCGGATATGTGCGATGGCAAACACCATGCCGCGATCTAATAGCGACAGTCGCATCGTGGAGAACGTTGGATCGATCGATATTTCATACGAGCCATAGCCGTACAAGCAGAGCGGGGCGGTGCCATCGAAGGCGGTGTCTTTGTGTCGAACGACTGATACGGGAATCTGCACGCCATCGGCGGCAGGCGCCCAAATTCGCTCGCACACATATGAATCTGACGAGAAGCCACCTAGCACCGGTTGTTGCTTGAGCATGCGGCGGTCTTCCCAGTTTTCACCAAACAGGTCCTGCTCGAACACCGTTGGCGGGGTGACGGGGGACGTGTAACCAAAGCGGTAGCTGGTGGTCAAAAACTCGGGGTTGCCACCTGGCCAAATGGTGTGCACGGGCTCAGGCATCCAGAGGGTGGTGACTTGTTGAACTGCCCCGGTGTCGGTGAGTTCGACGACACGGAATCGCTCCAAGGCATCGGCGCGTTCGTGCAATACCAGTGCCCGTTGAAACAGGTCCAAACCATCGAGCTTTACCGGGTACCCATCGGTGGCCTCGGCAGCGCCCGGTCCGCTGAGTTCATGCAGGCCGACGTTGCTCCAGTTGGAACGCTCCAGCGCGTCAACGTCGGTGCGATACAAACGAAACCCTTCCACCTCGTGATTACCGATCACGAAGAAGCACTCGGTGCCGTCCACGGCGCGATGGTGATCGACGGAATACTCAGTGCCGTCAACGCGGGGTTCAACGAGGCGCAACGACGACGACGCGCCAGCGGTGTTCGCGGCAGCGGTGGGCATAACGTGCACATCACTGGTGATGTGACTACCGGCGCTCAAAATCACGTACTCGTCGGTGGACGACAACGACATGCTCAGATAGAAGCGCTCATCAGCTTCTTCGTGAATCAACTCGTCGGCTGATTGATCGGTGCCCAACACGTGGCGCCACACCTTGTGCGGGCGCATCAGGTCATCGAGCGTCAGATACAGCAGCGAGCCGTTGTCAGCCGACCACACCACGCCGGGGGCGGTTTCGTGGAGTTCGTCCGCGAGCACCGTGTTGGTGCGAAGGTCGGTGATGCGGAGTTCGAACAGCTCACTGCCGTTGGTGTCGGTGGCCCAAGCCAGCAGGTTGTGGTCGTGGCTGGGTTCAAACGTGCCGAGCGAAAAGAAGTCGTGGCCTTCGGCCAATTGATTTTCGTCGAGCAATACCTGATCGGCTGACTCGTCGGCCTCGTGCTCTCGAGGGCGGCGCAAATGAATCGAG
>JANMEI010000514.1:0-2403 GCA_031376865.1 Acidimicrobiia bacterium
AGCGACAACTGATCAGCTGTGCGCTTACCTTCCAAGAATCCTTTGGACAGCGGGGGTCGGTCGTAGGGCAAGCGATCTTCGTTGCCCATCACCGAGATTCGCCCCTGGAAGCCCCGGCCCCGCAACGCTTCGGCGGTGCGAACACCGGCCAAGGATGCACCGACGATGACTATGTTCTCCATACAACCGTCAGACAACGGTAATGGCCTGGGTCGGGCACAAGCGAGCGCCCTCCTCGACCTTGGCCCGCAGCTCCTCGCCGGGCTCGTCAATCAGAATGTACAGAAATCCGTCGTCTCGGACCTCAAACACTTCTGGTGCCGCGCTCATGCACAGGGCGTTGCTTTGGCAGCTATCAAAATCAACGGTGATCTTCATGCTCTGAGTCTTATCACGGCCGTGATAACAACTCAGTGTGCCAGACTCCCTCTTCAGCAGTCTGAAGTTCCCCGGAACCAAAGTGTATTTCGGTGGGCTGGTCGTTTCCATGTGCGGGTCGTGGATGCAATCAATGGCATTGTCGTGGTTGATTTTGAAACAACTCGACGGTGGCGGCAAAGAGCTGGGACTGCAACAGTTCTCACAATTTCTGCCGATGGCGCTGTTTGGCGCGTGGGCTGGGTCAATCGCTGACCGAATCGACAAGCGACGCTTGATGATCCTCACCCAGTGCGCGTTGGGAGCGGCAGCGATGGCGCTGGCTTGGTTGGACCTGACAGACCGGGCCACCCTGCCGCTGGTGCTTGTGCTCAGTGCTGTGTCGGGAATCGCTTCCGCCTTTGACACACCAGTACGTCGATCGCTCATCGGCGACTTGGTGCCATCGAGTGCACTGCCGAATGCCATGTCGCTCAACACCGGGGTGATGACATCTAGCCGAGTTGTCGGCATGGCACTGGGCGGTTATCTCAGTAAGTACTTCGGCACCGGATGGTGTTTCTTGCTCAACGGCGTGTCATACATCGCCATGCTGGCCGCGCTTGCGGGTCTTCGGACTCGAGCACATCAAACACCGGCATCGACCACCGGAGATGGCGTGCGTGGTGCGCTTCGCCACGTCTGGCAAACGCCTGCATTACGGATCACCATGTTAGTGACGACGGTGATTGCCACGCTCACTTTCAATTACGGGCTCACCATCCCGTTGATGATCGAGAAGGTGTTCGGCAAAGATAGCGACGCTCTTGGAAACCTCATGGCCGTCACCAGTGTCGGCAGCTTTGTCGGAGCGTTGACTTCGGCCCGCCGACGACAGCCATCTGTACACGTACTGATGCTGGGTGGGGCCATCATGGGCGTGGGAACTGTCGCACTGTCGCAGTCGACGGGCATGATCACGGCGTCGTTTGCGTCCGTCCCCATGGGGTTCGGCGGCGGGCTCCTCATGGCCCAACTGAGCGGCTTGCTGACCTCACTGTCACCGCCCACCATGCGCGGCCGCGTATTGGCCCTTCAGTCGGTAGTCTTTATTGGATCGACCCCGTTCGGTGGGCCGGTGATCGGGTGGATAGCCGACCATTCAGGTCCGCGCACGGGTGTGGCTCTTGGTGGGTATGCAGCTTTGGCCGCTGTCTCGGTGGCCGCACTCAGCAGGATGCCTACAGGCCTTTTGACGCGACGTCGGTCAACATGATCAGCTCGGGTCGACCGGCCACCAGGCCCGCCAAGCGAGGGCCAACCGCCTTCATGGCATCGCTGGTGGAATGGGTCTTCAGCGCGTCGGCGTCGGCATAGCGCTCGTAGAACCACACCGTCACCTCGTCATCATTAGCGGTATGCATCGCATATAACTGAGTGCCGTCCTCGGAATGAGTCGCCTCGACCATGGATCGAAGCACCTCCACAAGATCAGGCCGCTTCCCCTCAAGGGCGGTAAGTTTGGCAAGAACGACAGTGGACGAAGTACCGATGGAAGAACCTTCAGAAGACATACTGTCTGTTTAGGCGACGCAAACCCAGCTAGTCGAATCGCGGAGGAATCCAATGCGGCATAACGATTTCACCCCCCAAGTAGTAGCCAAACGGTATCGACGGTCGCAACTCATGCCGTTCATCGCTGCTGCGTTGGCTGTAGCAACGTCTGCCGCTGCGCTGTCGTCGTGCGCACGACCAGCAAAGGCAGACCGGACGAGCGAAAAGTTGGTGAAGCGTGTCAAACAAGGGAAGTGCAAACAAACGTCGGGCTTGCCAGCGGCATCGGTCACCAACTGGACCAAGTTTTGCGACGATCTAGGTAGCTATCTTCCGAAGAAGTTGTCCATCCCGTCCTTTACCACCATCAGCGAGCAGACCGGTGAGGTCGGGTGGCTCTACACCAGCTCTGCAGAGTTCACGAACAAAGGTGGGGGACGGCAGACACTGACCTTCGAATACGACGGTGCTGGTTACTTGGCCAATAAGCCT
>JANMEI010000529.1:0-1123 GCA_031376865.1 Acidimicrobiia bacterium
GATCATCGGCTGGTCCTGGCCGTTGCTCACTCTTTTGTCAAGGAGCGAATCGAGCAGCGATACCTGCCCGCTCTGAACGACGCCGTGAGCGCAATTACTGAGACGACAACCTCGATAGTGATCGAAGTGCTGCCTCGTTCCGAGATGCCCTCGGAGAGCCGGGCGGCCGGAGAAGCACTTCGTGACCAGCGGCTCAGTGAATCCGACGCCCTCCCCGAGCAGGGCGTTTGGGCCGATTCCGACGCCGGCCAACCCCGTCCCGGTGCGCCATTCTCGTCCCCCCCTCCCCGTCCTCGGGCCACACCCGGGCCGACGGCGACCGACCGCACCGACGAACCCCATCTGAACCCGCGCTACCGATTTGGCGACTTCGTCCAGGGCACGAATAACCGTTTCGCCTGCAACGCGGCAATGGCCGTTGCCGAAAAGCCCGCTCGGTCCTACAACCCATTGTTCATTTACGGCGATTCCGGCTTGGGGAAAACCCATCTCCTCCAGGCCATTGGGCACTACGTCCGCGAGATGTACCCGCAAAGCCGGGTTCGATACGTCTCGACCGAAACGTTCGTCACCGAATTCGTCGATGCCATCCGAACCAACACCACGAATTCGTTCAAGCGGCGTTACCGCGACGACTGCGACGTGCTCCTCGTCGACGACATCCAGTTCATGGAAGGCAAGGAAGGGACCCAGGAAGAGTTCTTCCACACCTTCAACTTCTTGCATCAGTCGGGACGCCAAATCGTGCTCTCCTCGGACAGACCACCGAAGGCGATTGCGACCCTTGAGGACCGTCTCCGCAGCCGATTCGAGTGGGGATTGATCACCGACGTCACGCCGCCCGATCTCGAAACACGGCTCGCTATCGTGCGCAAGAAGGCCGAGCGCGAGCGCATGACGGTTCCCATCGATGTCCTCACGTTCATCGCGACCCATATCAAGGACAACATCCGTGAGCTGGAGGGTGCGTTGAATCGGGTCTGCGCCTACGCCGGGTTGAACCGCGAGACCCTTACCCTGCAGCTCGCTGAGCAGGTGCTCTCTGACCTACTCAGTGGCAATGAACCCCGCCCGATCACCGCCAAGGCGATCCTCGATGCCACGGCGGAAATGTACGGCTTTG
>JANMEI010000539.1:0-1217 GCA_031376865.1 Acidimicrobiia bacterium
CCCAACCTCACGCCAGACAGCTATCGGCTGCGGGTGACGCCACTGACGGGGACGACGCTTACCGTTCCCTTTGTCGGCGATCCATTACTGGATAGCGACGTGGACCCGGTGTCGCTGATGTCTCCGGTCATCACCAGCGGGCGGTTTGAAGACACTCGCGACATTGGCCTGTATCGACTGTCTTCGTTGACGGGAACAGTGTTCAATGACAAAAACCGAAACGGTGTGCAAGGTCCCGGTGAGCTGGGGATCGGCGACGTTGAAGTCACACTTCGATCAGAACAAACAGCAACAGATATCGTCACTCGAACCAGCTTTTCTGGAGCGTTCCGGTTTGCTGGACTGATCCCGGGCCAAACGTACAGTCTGATTGAGACCCAGCCCACCGCTTACACCACTGGCAACGAGATGATCGGAAACGCATCGGTCCAGGCCGGAGCAATAGACGGCCCCAACCGAATCTCGAACATCATCCTTGGGATCGGGGAAGATGCAATTGGTTACGGTTTTGCTGAGTATTCATCCGGAACTCTCTCAGGTGTCGTTTTCGAAGATCTGAATGAAAACGGCACTCAGGATGCAGGTGAGGGCGGACTGTCAGGCGTCGAAGTTGCGATTGCGCGAGACGGCGGGACCCCAACCACTGTGACGACAGATTCCTCGGGGCTATGGGTGCTTACTAACCTTCGGCAGGGCCTTTATGAAATTCGCGAGGCGCAGCCAATTGGCTATTTCTCCGGCCAAGTATCGACCGGATCAAGTGCGATCGGTCAGGTGTCTGGAGACACTATTTCTGAGGTTGCATTGGGTGACGGAGCAGTGCTTGACAGTTACCGGTTTGCCGAGATACCCGAAGCAGAGATCACGGGTCGTGTCTTCATCGACACCAACGGCAACGGCAAAATGGATAGCGGCGAACAAGGGGTTCCTGATGCAATTGTTCGTCTGCGCGGCGACGTCGCCTTGAACGAACCATTACCAGCCCAGTTTGCCGACTCGACCACCACGTCTGTATCTGGTGTGTATCGATTCTCCGGTCTTCGATCTGGTCGCTACCAGTTAAGCCAACCTGTGCCCAATGGATTGCAGGACGGAGCTGACCACCTTGGTGTCGGCGTTACCTTCTCAGGCGTGTTGGGCATCGAAAACACTGACGACGCCGTGACCGGCATCTTGCTTTCCGCTGGAGAACGAGGTGTCGAGTTCGATTTCGGCGA
>JANMEI010000585.1:0-2840 GCA_031376865.1 Acidimicrobiia bacterium
TTGACCCGATCATCACCCTGACGGACGAAACCGAAGCGCCAGCGATGAGATGACTCGAACCGACTACTGGCGAAATCGGATGATCAGCTTTGGTTTCATGCCTGCGGTCCGGCTGAATCGGATATCTGCTTCCCACAACAATCCCTTGGCGTCCTGAAAGAGGTAACGACGAACTGGCTTGTCACCAACGTCGAACGCAAACTCTCCTCGAAACCACGCAGGAGATGACTTCACGATTGTGTAGCCATTGTCGGTAGCCCACTCCTCAAGCGCGGCCATCTTGTTTCGATGGTCCCAAACGGCGTACACAATGTACGCGGTCAGGACGATCAACCCAAGCGTGCCGTAGAGCATCCACTGCAGCCACACCGGCATCGCTTGCGTTCCTAGCCGAATCGGTGCTGAAGCCAGCTGATGAGGATCGCTCGTTCTTCTGGAATGTCATGGCCACCAGGAACGATGGTCAACGTTGAATCAAGCCCGAGTTTGCTCGCGTGACGATGAAGACGTTCGGCGTGAAACGCATCAACGACCTCATCGTCCTCGCCGTGCCACAGCAACAATGGCCCCCCAAATTCGTTGAGATCGAAACCGTCTGGCATGAACGAACTCATCGCCACCACCCCAACCACATTTGGGACGCCACGCGCCGCCGCCGCAAGGGCCAGAGCTCCCCCTTGCGAGAATCCGATCAACACCGTTGGTTTGTTCAACTTCTTGCTGAGCCAATCGACCGATGCATCGACGTCGTCTTCGTCGTAGTCCGCCTGCCACCATGCAAACGATCCCCGATCACCATCGGTCAAACGGACCGGCCCAGCCAAGAGTCGTTTCTCGGAATCTTGAAATGATTCAGACAGCGACTCGGCCAGCCCGAGCATGGCTCCGGGTCTGCTGTCGTAACCGTGAAGAAACACCAGGTCGATACCGGCCTTCATTCCAGGATCACCAATACTTGCTTGGCATTGACTTGATCACCAGAAACGACTCGCACCTCAACCACAGTTGCGGGCGCCGCAGCACGAATCGTGTGCTCCATCTTCATGGCTTCGAGCACCACGAGCACCTGCCCTTCCTCGACGACATCACCAACTCTGACGCTCACGGCAACCACCCGGCCCGGCACCGGCGCCGTTGTACCGGCCCCTGCCACCAGCGCGTTTGGAACGACGAATCGAGGCACGACCAACAATTCGGTTTGTCCGTCGGCGCTGTTGGCCCACCATCGATCCCCATCACTACTGGCTATGGTGCGTACACATACCATCGTCGACAGACCAGAATCCAACGTCACTTTCCAGGTATCTGGTGTTCCGGGCCTCACGACTGACCGATGGCTGTGGTCACCAACAAACCACTCGATGGTGTCACCATCGACGATGTATCGAAGCGCAATCGGCTCACTCGTTGCATCGCGGACCACGGTCACCTGCTGTCCCTGGGTGGGGACGTTGCGCCACCCGGAGGGGGCAAACCCCCACCGAGAATCGGCTTGTCGAGCAGCACATGCCCGCGCCATCAGGATCGCCGACAGATGTGCGGCTCGTGCGTGGCTGGGCAACCTGGCCGTCAACACGTCGGGGTGCTCGTGCAGATACGCCGTTGTTCCTTCGCCATTCAAGAAGGCGTGCTCACCGAGGATTGCCGCCAAGCTCGCAGCGTTAGTCACCACGCCATGAAGATGTGACTCTTGCAACGCTCGACGCAACAGCCCGGCAGCTTGCGATCGGGTTGGTCCGTGGGCAATAACTTTGGCCAACATCGGGTCGTAGTGGGGCGACACCACACTGCCAGTCTCGACCCCGCTGTCACAGCGAACGCCACCGACGGCCACCGACCCAGCTGGCGACCCAACCTGGAAGCGGTGCAAGGTTCCGACCGACGGCATGAAGTTGTTGCTGGGGTCCTCTGCATACAGACGAACCTCGATCGCATGGCCAATGTGCTGAACCTGACCCTGCGTCAATGGAAGCGGCAACCCATTCGCAACATCAAGCTGCCACTGAACAAGATCGAGGCCGGTCACCAGTTCGGTCACGGGGTGTTCCACCTGCAGCCGAGTGTTCATTTCAAGAAAGAAGAACTCCCCGGCATCGTCCAAGAGGTACTCAACCGTGCCCGCACCGACATACCCAATGGCTTTTCCGAGAGCGACCGAAGCCTTGCCCATACGGGCCCGCAAGGCATCGCTCACTGCTGGCGACGGTGACTCTTCGACAATCTTCTGATGCCGACGTTGAATCGAACAATCGCGTTCGCCAAGATGAATGACGTTGCCATGCATGTCACCGAATATTTGGATCTCGATGTGACGAGGCCCAACCAGTAACCGCTCCAGGAAGACGGTGCCATCACCGAACGACGATGCAGCCTCGCGTTGCGCACCCTCGATTGCCTCGACTAAATCCTCCGGGCGATGCACTGCGCGCATACCTTTCCCTCCACCACCCGATGAAGCCTTGACCAACAGCGGATAACCAACCTTGCCGGCAGACTTCGTCCAGTCGGACTTCTTCGACCCGATCGCCCCGGATGGCAACGTGGGAACCCCGGCTTTGACTGCCAGGGCCTTGGCCTCAACCTTGGTCCCCATTTGCGAAATGTTGGAAGGCGTTGGACCAATCCAGGTCAGCCCTGCATCGACCACGGCCTGAGCAAACGCCGCGTTTTCCGACAGAAACCCATACCCAGGATGGATTGCATCGGCACCACTGGCGCGGGCGGCTTCAAGAATGGCATCGGTCCGCAAGTAACTCTCAGCAGCACTCAAACCACCGAGCGCAACGGCAACGTCGGCCTCGCGCACAAACGGGGCGTCATCATCGGCATCGGAATAGACG
>JANMEI010000592.1:0-3490 GCA_031376865.1 Acidimicrobiia bacterium
ACCAACGATCGTTGAACTGTCGTGGTGATCATGACGCCAACTGCAGCGAGCACAAGGGTCCGAGGGCGCCAACGAATGGCCCACGCACCGACGATGAGAAACAGTCCGGTGAAATGAAGGATTTCGCCGGGCCACACGACGTCAAAGAAGATCCCAATCAAGATGAACAGAACGCCGCGACGTCGGAGCCTCCATCGATCTTCTCGAATGCGGTCAGCATCACCGGAGCCAACGGATTTGGCCGATAGCAACACGATGCCGACCCCAACCAACGTGGTTAGTGTTGCGGCAAACCTGGTGGACATTGGTCCGTTCCACGGATCCATCGTTTTGCGAAGCCAGTCAGGCGCATCGATGCGAGCCCAACCTTGCGTGCGTCGGATCTCTTCGACGTTCCATTGCACGATGTAATTCATCATGAACACGCCGATCAGCACCACGGCTCGAACCACATCGAACTCGGGCAACCGGTGGCGGTCAATGGGTTTTGGCATCATGAAAGCCTGGCACGGCAACCCACAATCGGGGTGCACGCAACACAGAAGCTCTTTGGATCTCACGATTCGTGGCCTTTTGGGCACTTGTGTGTTGCCGAACCGGCACATGTGTGTGGCCCCCTTGCCATCCTGTTGCCCACATGCCACGCTGGGCGTTCCTTCCTCCGCTGACCTACACACCAGAAGTATCAGTTGGAGGAATCATGCGAGTGTTGACTGGCCCCGCCGCGGCAGCACAACTTGGGCTTGATGGATTTCGCGATGTTGCCTGGCCCGCAATGTGGTGCGGACCGCTCACTTGCAGGCCCTCACCGGGCCTGATCCGAACACGCCGTTGGGACGAACCACTCGTTGTTGGTGAACTACTCGTTGCAAACCCAGTACTCATCCTTCGCCACCTCGGGTGCGTTCTTACCGAGATCGAATCCCCAGCTGATGGATTGTCACCCCCGAGATCGGATTGAGTTGGCTGTAGAACACTCGCTGCGACTGGGTTTGGTCACGTTGAAGCAGCTGCGAACTCGAAGCAGCCGCTCGAGTGGTGATCGGTTACTTCACGAAGTACTTGCGCTTCGGGGCAACGAACCACCAACGGAAAGTTGCGCCGAAACCCGAGCGATACAGATCTTGCGCGGGTGGGACATTCGGTGCTGGCGTCAGGTCTGGATCTATGAGAACGGAAGGGCAAAGCATCGGGTTGATCTGGTCATTCCGTTTCAACATTCGGCGAAGCGGCCCGAGTTGCTGACCCCGGACCTGGGACTACTGCTAGAGATCGACAGTCGAGAGTTCCACGATGGCCGCTTTGAGCAGGATCATCAGCGACAAGTCGACGTAGGACGTATTGGGGTTCTGGTGGACAACGTTCACGCCAACGCAACTTGAGCACCACTCATCCAGATCGAAAGCTGCGCTTGAATCCAAGTTGGAACGATGTCGACGCAACACACAGTTGGGAAAACGCAACACACAATCGACGAAACACGCAGCAGCGGGCCGGTGAATGTTGATTGTGTGTTGCGTAACTCTGGTTCTGTGTTGCTGGGACGCAGCGATTACAAGTTCTTGACGATTTCCGCCATCAACTCGCCGGCTTCGGTGGGGTTGAGGCCAACCTTCACGCCAGCAGCAGCGAGAGCATCCATCTTACCTTGGGCCGTACCCTTGCCACCCGAAACGATCGCTCCGGCGTGACCCATCTTCTTACCGGCAGGTGCGGTGACACCAGCAATGTAAGCAGACATAGGTTTGGTGACATGCGCCTTGATGTACTCGGCTGCTTCCTCTTCACCGGTGCCGCCAATTTCGCCGATCATGATGATCGCCTTGGTGTGGGGGTCGTTTTGGAAGGCTTCGAGCACATCGACGAAGGCGGTGCCCGGAACAGGATCGCCGCCAATGCCCACACACGTGGTGACACCGATACCCTGCTGCTTCAGTTCGTACAGCGCTTGGTAGGTCAGCGTGCCTGAACGTGACACGATACCAACAGCGGGCTTGCCAGGCTGGGGCGGTAAGGCGATTTCACCGGCGGTGATGCCGATGTTGCACAGGCCCGGGCTGATAATGCCTGGGCAGTTGGGCCCCAGCAAGCGAGTCTTCGGGTAGTCGCGCTTCAACAGGTTGTAGGTCTTTGCTTCATCTTGGGCGGGAATGCCTTCGGTGATGCAGACGATAAACGCAATGCCTGCTGCGGCTGCCTCGATGATTGCGGCTGCCGCCGCTTTGGGTGGAACCGCAATGAACGATGCATCGGCACCGGTGGCAGCAACTGCTTCTGCGACAGTGTTGAACACAGGGATGCCTTCAACGTCGGTGCCGCCCTTGCCGGGTGTGACGCCGGCAACGATTTGTGTTCCATATGCCTTGTTGCGGAGGCCATGGTATTTGCCCTGGCCGCCGGTAAGACCTTGGACGATTACTTTGGTGTCTTGATTGACGAAGATAGCCATTTTGTATGTATGCTTTCTACTTACTTCGCCAACTCGACAGCAGCGCGTGCTGCTTCAAGCATGGTCGGTTTGGAAATGAGTTTGTCGGCTGGAATGCCAGCAGCTGCAAGGATGGCTCGGCCTTCTTCGGCGTTGGTGCCATCAAGACGAATCACGATTGGTGCCTTCAGAGCAACACGGCTCATGGCTTCGACGATGCCCTTGGCAACTTCTTCGCCACGGGTGATTCCACCGAAGATATTGATGAAGATTGACTTGACGGCCGGGTCGGTGTTGATGACCTCGAGTGCGCCCGCCATGACGTCGGCGTTTGCGCCGCCGCCGATGTCAAGGAAGTTGGCAGCTGAGCCGCCTACCTGATTGACCACGTCGAGCGTGCTCATCGCCAAACCTGCACCGTTAGCGATAATGCCAACAGAACCCTCAAGACCGATGTATTGCAGGCCCTTCGAATGAGCGAGGGTTTCGCGAGCGTCTCGACGAACGGTTGCTTCGTACTCGGCCCAATCATGTCGGTACATAGCATTTTCATCGAGCGATACTTTGGCGTCGAGGCACAACACCTTCCCGTCTGGCGTGAGGACGAGCGGGTTGATCTCGGCCAGATCGCAGTCGCCTTCGGTGAAGCACTTGTAGAGCGTCACCAAAATCTGGGCGGCTTGATCAACTGCAATCGGATTCAATTTCGCATCGACACATGCTTGACGGGCAGTCTCCAACGAGATTCCGTCAACCGGGTTGATATGCAACTTGATCAACGCGTCAGGATTTTCCACCGCAACCTGTTCAATCTCGACTCCGCCTTCAGCAGACAGCATCAGCAGGTGTTGCTTGGCAGACCGATCGAGAGTGAACGAGGCGTAGTACTCCTCGGCAATATCGGCAGCGTTACCAATGAACAAACGCTTCACGATGTGGCCCTTGATATCCATGTTCAAGATGTTGCCAGCGTGAAGGCGGACTTCATCGGCGTTCTCGGCCAACTTGACGCCGCCCGCTTTGCCTCGGCCACCAACTTGCACCTGAGCCTTAATGACCACG
>JANMEI010000614.1:0-6011 GCA_031376865.1 Acidimicrobiia bacterium
GACCGCCACAACCGTCCGCTCGATCGAATCGGGATGGAGTTGCCCATCGGCCAGCCCGGCGCCCAGTTTGGTGACCGTTGCGGTGCGAACCACGGATGCACCGTTCTCATCGAGCACCAACAACCGCACTGAGTTTGTGCCGATATCGATTCCTGCTTGTCGAGCGCTCATGAACTCAATCTACGAGCTGATCGCCCGACTGCGTATCGCGGTATCGAGGGAGATCAGGTAACAGCTCACCGAGGGTCGTCACTACCCATGCACCAACCACGTCGTCTTCTCCGGCCAACCAACACGCATAATGCGCATGCAGACATTTTACGCCTCGACGCGTGCCAGCCACTCCCCCAGCAGGGCGATGCCCTTCCCAATTGGGCGGTAGCTGAGCGTCACGACCGATGGCATGACGAGCGTGTGTTTCGGCGATTAACTCGGCGTCCACTTCGGCTTGCACCTGCCGAACGCCACCCGCAGCCTCCAGCCGCCCAATTACCTCGATTTGCGTGTGCCCCACCAACCAATAACGAGTGGGCATAGGGGTGCCGTCGGCCTCTAACGGTGCGTTACGAATGACGACCGGAACCCCTTCCCGATCCCGCACCACCACCGTAAATGCGGTCTTTGGATCACGATCGATCAACGCACGAATGGCGTCGAGATCTTCAGCGGTGGCTGACTCGTTGGGAAAGTGAAGTGGGATCAACGCGGGAAGAGACGTGGGTGTGATCTACTTGCGCCATTTGCGCAGCAACCACAACAAGACCAATACCGCCACCGCAGCGGGGGCGGCGCGCTTGAGTACCGGGCTACCTGCAGCATCGAGTAGATCAACGGGCTTCGTTGGCTCGTATTGAATTTTGCGGACGGCCGGCTTCACCTGATCGACAGGCTTCACGGGATCGACAGGCTTCGGGCTGCTCGCTGCTGGAGGAACCACGGGCGCCGTAGTACTGGCACTAGCCGCTGCTACTTCGGCGATAGCAGTCTCGGGCTGGGCTAAGACGTTGTGCTCCAAGCAGTCAACGAACTGATTGAGCAACTTCGCGCTGACGTCAGCCAACACGCCGCGACCGAACTGAGCTACACGACCGGTAACGGTGAGATCGGTCGTGACCTTGACGTCGGTACCCGTCCCGTTGGTAGCGAGCTGCGCAGTGATGGTTGCGTTGGCATTGCCTTGGCCCTTGGTGTCTCGACCTTCGGCTCGGATCACAGCTTTATGGTTGACCGCGTCCTTTTCCAAGAAAGTGGCTTTGCCTTTGTACTGCGACGTGATCGGCCCCACCTTGATCTTGACGCCACCGCGGAACTCGTCACCCTCAATCTCTTCGAGCGCAGCGCCGGGCATACAGGGAGCAATGAGCTCGATGTCGGTGAGCACCGTCCATGCCCGCTCGATGCCAATCGGCACGTGAAATTCGTTGCTCAGTTCCATGGCATATCTCCAGGTGTATCGACGTCGGCAATTGAATGATTGCCAAACGGGCAGACTAGCTCTTCAACCAGCTGCGATTCTTCTCGGATCAGGTTACGTGCTCCGTGGTCGCCCGAAGTCGGCAGGCTCGGCCAAACCGCACGTCGAAGCCCCACCGGCTGTCCGTGTTGACCCTTGACGACCGGAACAACGATAGGGAGTCCAGGAGAGCGCAATCGGTCGATCACTGCTCGCCACGCCTCGGCGCTCACCCACGGCTGGTCACCTAACCCAACCACCAGTGCCTTGAACCCGTGCTCACCAGCGAAATCGACGGCCAGCCGAAGCGAGCCGGCCTGCCCTAACGCCCAGTCGGGGTTATCGACCACTGTTAGCGCTCCATCGTGGCGCGCCACCAGAGGGAGATGTTCCTCGATAGAGACCGCTCCGCTCACGACGCACACGGACACTCCGGCTGCAAGGGCAGCGTCGACCGATGCACGGATCACCGGTCGACCATCGGGGAGGAGCGCCAACAATTTGTGTCCGGTGCCGCCTGCAGCACGCCAACGGGAACCTCCCCCGGCAGCCAGCACCACCGCCAGAATCGAACTGCTCATCAACGACGGTGGATAGGTCCATCGGCATCACGTAGCGATGCAACTGGACGGCCAGTTCGAACAGCAATGATTTCAGCAACGATCGAAATCGCAGTTTCCTCGGGGGTGCGTGCACCGATATCGATCCCGATCGGCCCCATCACCCGGTCAAGATCCTCAGACGATAAGCCTGCTTGAAGTAACCGTTCGTTGCGTGTCCCGGTAGTTCGGCGGCTGCCCATCGCACCGATGTATCCCACCCCGGTTTTGACGGCCGCAGTAATGGCGGGAACATCAAACTTTGCGTCGTGGGTAAGTACACATACGGCATCTTGTGGGCCGAGTGTTGACCCATGCGCAGCAAGAAAACGATCGGGCCAATCGTTGACAACCTCGTCGGCCAGCGGAAACCGGGTGCGGGTGGCGAACACCGGCCGAGCGTCGCACACGGTGACGCGATAGCCGAGCACCTTGGCCGCTTTCACCAACGCCGCAGTGAAATCGACGGCTCCAAAAATGATCATTCGCGGTGGCGGTGCGAACGATTCGATAAACACCTGAAATCCATCCTCGGTTACGCGTGCTTCGCCGTGCGGCCCGTAGTGACGAGTGCTGGTAAGTCCGCTGATCAGCTCGCCTTGCGTATCGCGAGCGACCACACGATCGAGATCGGCATCACCCATGGTTCCGATCGGTGGCGCGTCCAAACGAACCAGAATCTTTCCGCCCAGCGGCAAACCCTCAGGTGCACCGACGATGGTAGCGAGTGCGACCGGTTGATCGGCCCGAATGGCGGTCCGCAAGGCGTCGTACAACGGTGCGTCTGGCAGCTGGCTAACTTCGTTCACCGTTCACCATGCCAGTTCCTCGATGTAGAGGTGAATGGTTCCACCGCAGGTCAATCCAACTGCAAAAGCCTCGTCATCGGAGTACCCAAAGGTGACAACGCCTGGCCCCCGCTCGCCGTCAAGCACCGACAGCGCTTCGGTCAACACCGCTCCTTCGACACATCCACCCGACACGGAGCCGGCAACTTCTCCTTCAGACGATACGGCCATCGTCGCGCCCGGATCACGTGGACCAGAACCTTCAATGCCGACAACGCGAGCAATAGCAACACGCTTACCCTGCTTACGCCAACGATCTATATCGGTAAGTACCTCACGCACTGATTGCCCCTGTTCGGTCTGATCGGGTGAGTTCGACCCGGTTGAACTCCATGCGCCCAACGATTTCTCGCAACTCATGTTGTAAGCGCGCAGTGATTTCTTTCGAAGTCAACAGGTGCATGTCAGTAAGAGTAAAAGACCGTATGCGCACGTGGGGTCGTTCCCACGGTCGCAACACCGGCCATTTTGCCCCAACCGGCCACACGTCATCGGCACCGATGAGACCGGAAACCACCACCATGCACGGGCCAACCGCGACTAGTCGCCCTAGGGTTGACACCAACTCGCCGGTGCCATGCGGACGCTCATCTGCCGGAACAATCCGAGCCTCAGGCATAATCACCACTGACTCGCCAGAACGTAACGCGTACGCAGCTTGGTCGAAGGCAAGCTTCGCGCCTCGCCCACTGTTCACCGGAATCGCACCGAGCGCTCGGAGCAAGAAACCTAAGCCAGGGCGTTCAAAGAACTCGCCCTTCACCATAAAGCGACCAGGGGTTTTCCATCGCTGAATGATCCTCATGCCAAGCAAGATGTCGAACAAGCTCCGATGGTTTCCGATGAACACGAGTGGCAACCCGTTCCGAGCTTCGATACCTTCTGGATGCCGGGGGATGTCGATCCGTGCCAAACAACGAGACAAGGTAGCGCCCAACATCACGACCGCTGTAAGGATCGGCTTGGGTCCGGTTGTTGGCAAGGACACCGCAGGCCGAGCTGGAGAGGATTGATCCACAGTTCTGACTGTACGTGAAACGAGCGCAGATCGAGACATTCCGGGCAGTTGCGGCCTACGAGATGGCCGCTAGGGACCGGCTTCGTTCCTGCATCCATGTTTGCAAGTCGCTCACCCCTAATGGTCGGCTGAGCAAGTAGCCCTGAGCCTCCTCGCATCCGAGCGAGGACAACATGTCCCAGGTGGCCTGGTCTTCGACCCCTTCGGCAACGACGGTGAGGCCAATCGTGGCTGCGATATCAACCACGGACTTCACTATCGCTCGATGATGAGCGCTTTCACAGACAAACGCCGTGAAGGTCTTGTCGATTTTCACTTCGTCCACCGCTAGTTGGGTGAGGTACGCCAGCGATGAGTACCCGGTCCCAAAATCATCGATCGAGAATCGGATGCCTCGATCGCGTAACCGCCGCATCACATCGTTGGTCGTCACCGAGTCCAACACAATTTCGCGTTCAGTGATCTCGAATTTCAAACGGACAGGGTGATCACGGTGTCGTTCGGACCCATCGCCAGCGAGCAGAGAAAACACCCGGTAAGGAAACTGAGGGTCGCGGAGTGTCCGAGCAGAAATGTTGACGGAGACTTCCAGGCCCATTCCATTGTCGGCCAACTCACGAGAGACGCGGACGGCTTCACTCACGACGAGATCTGTCAGTTGATCTATCAACCCGGCTTGTTCGGCGAGCGGAATGAAGTCGTCGGGTGCGATCGGTCCGCTTACCGGATGATTCCAACGGGCGAGAGCTTCGATCCCCATTACGGCGCCGGTGGCCAGCGATGCCCTAGGTTGGAAACACACTTCCACCTGGCGATGATCAAGCGCTGTTCTCAGATCGGCAACAAGCTCAAGTTGACGAGCTGTTACGTTTTCTTGCTCCGGTTGGTACTTCAAAAACCTTCGGCTGCCAGACCCTTTGGCGGCATACATCGCAACATCAGCGCGACGCATGAGCGACAACCGGGTCAAGCCATTCTCCGGTGCTACGGCAACGCCGATGGAAGCACTGGTGTTGAGCACTGCCCCGTCACAGCGGATTGGTTGCATGATCGAATGTTGGAGGACGTCTACGAAATGATCAATCTCATCGTCGTCGACAAAGGTGCCGATCACAGCAAACTCATCTCCGCCGAGCCGTGCTCCGATCCAGTTCGTCGGGAGCAACGACACCAAACGGTGCGCGATCTCAACCAGCAATGCATCACCGACATGATGCCCGAGTGAATCGTTGACACTCTTGAATTGATTGAGATCCATGAACATCAAGGCTGCTCGCCTCGGGTGAGTCGAATCACTCACAACTTCAATCTCTGCGAGGACCGACTCAACTGCCTCGGTAAAACCCAGCCGGTTGGGAAGACCCGTCAGCGAATCGTGCTGCGCATCGTGCAGATGTTGATCGGCCTCGACTCGCAATTGTTCAATCAAGTCATGGTTACGCACTTCGACTGCGCTCATCATCGCAACCTGGGCGAGGAGTTCAAGATCTTCTGAGCGAAAGCTGTCTGCGGCATATCGGTGATTCGCGGCGATCACGAGACCAACGGCGACGTCGTCTCGAACCAATGGTGCAGCCACCAAATCACGCACACGATGTTGTCGCAAATAGCTCCGAGCGTTCCTTTGTGTTGCGCCTGCAGCCAGAAGAACCGGTTGGCGGTTGGTCACCGTTCGTTCCCAGACGACGTCACCCACGCTTGGTAAAGCAAATGGCTCGCCCGCTGACACCACTTGGGGGTTTGCCCCGAACGTAATCACCGCGGCAGACGATGCGTTCAACATCAATTGGGTCTCGTTCGCGATGCACTGCAGCGAACCAGTCAGATCTTCGCTGTCACGGAGCTGTCCACCCAATTGGTGCGTTGCCCGATAGGCATCATGAGTTCGTCGTTGCCGATTGTTGACGCGGACCAACCACACCATGCCGACGGTGATGGTCACGATGAGCAGCACCGCTTCACGATGTGACACAAACAGCAACATCGACGAGATTCCCAACGCTGCGGTAAAGATGGACTGAATTGCATTTCGCCGCAACACCAATTGCGCCTGGTTACGCGACAAGCTATCGCCGGTCACGAACAGCGCAATC